>DXJM01000280.1 GCA_019057355.1 Promethearchaeota archaeon
ATTATTATCTTCTTAAAAATAAAAAAATCGAAAATTTAAAAGAAGTCAGCGCTCAATTTGGATTGACTTTAAAAAGAGGATATAAGATTTGCTCGGTCCTGAACGAATTGGAACTTGTCCAAATATATGATAGACCTATGAAGGTCTTATTAACAACTCCCATAGTTCCTTCATGGCAAAAAATTGTGAATAGAAAAATTGAAGAATTACAAGCATCATTTCAAGAAAAGCGAAGGTCCTGTGAAACTGCTCTTCGGGAGTTCTTGAGTTCTTATGACCTAGAAGAAGAGGAGGTTCAAGAACCCGTTGAATTTATAAATTTTGATATCGGGCAAATTTCTCAAATACATTATCCTTTCTTCGCTGATAATATGAGTAAAATTGCAATAGGCATTAAATATAATAATCCCTTGATCAACTTGATTCATGCTTGCTTTAATAAAAAGGGAAAACTCACGGAAAATTTAATTAACAGTTTTAATGAGAGTATCGAAAAAATCAAACCAAATTTAGAAAAAATTACCATCCAAGTCATATTCAACTCCGAATTGATAGAAACGCTAGTTCAAAGCAAAGAATTTGAAGTTATTTCACAATTGATTGAATCGCATTATCTTAATTTCAAGGATCTTCAAGTTAGAGTAAGTACTGAGAACTTTAGCAATTTTTGCTTGATGTCTGAAAATGAGTTAGTTCAACCGAGCTTTTCACCTACTCATGACCTTATTGGAATTTATATTTCGCGAAATAAAAACATTTTTCAAATTTTCGATAATAAATTTAATGAAATTTTCAATAAAGCGATACCTTTAAATGATTATCTTTATAAAAACGAAGAGGTGGGACTGAATTCTGCTTCTCAAATACAAGCATTCACTTTGTGTATCATATAATTGTGTTGTTCTTTAAAAAATAATAAAAAGGTCTTAGAAATATGGATTATTTTTGTCTTTTTTGTTGAGTTGTGAGAGCTTTTCCATAGTTTTCAAGAAGCTTTCTTGGCGTGACAGGATTTTCTTGCCGCTCAATTCTCCCCAAGTTTTTCTTTATACCAAATAAATATTTAGCAATATTTTTAAGGCTTTTAAGGTCATATCTCCCCATCATTGCAATAGTTTCCATTTGCGGAGATCCACCACCATGTAATCCTGCAATTTGGGTTACTCCTCCAAGATCACTGCATCCCAATGCCTCTATTCCCTTGAAACATTTAACGATATTTTCAGGTTTCACGCGTGGATTCCTTTGCATGTATTTTAACGCTATTTCCCCTACTTCCTCATTTAAAAAAGTTTCCATGAAAGGGAGGGTTGCCATTATTCCCCCCGCCAAATCTGCTAATATTTTATATTCATCATAAATCTGTTCTCCTGCATGTCTTCTTCCCGCATTCGTCAATATCTCATCTGGAACCTGAGTACCGGATGAAGACTTCTCGGAATGATAAGCACTTGATTCTCCCGCAGCATATACAAGTTCTGCTGTTCCAAGAATGTGGCTGATTTTTTCTTGAACATGTTTGGCGTCAGCTATTCCATTATATTCCGCAACTAAAGCCGAAGCACTTGCAAGAATTTCCGATATAGCAGGCTTACATCCACAATAGGAATGCCTGTGATAATGGGCAAACATCAATGCTAAAAATCCTGCATAAGGGACCTGTCTTGGATCTGCTTGACCATTTAAAAATATTCTTTCATTGGGAATAAAAACATCATCAAAAATGATGAATGTCTCAGCATCCCCTATTTCAAGAATCTTTGGAATGAATTCTTTAGGTACTTTCGGGCTGTGATGATATGCTGGTCTTGTAAGCAATTTGATTCCATCCCAATCACCAGGGATTGCAAATGATACGCAATAATCAGCATCATCTGGAAACATCATCCTGCAAGGCACGACAATAATTTCGTCAACATAGGGTGTATTTGTAATGCATTGCTTTGCCCCTCTCACAATGATTCCATCCTCTCGGGTCTCGACAATTCTGAGGTAGGCATCGGGATTCTCCTGTTGGGAAGGTCTTTTTGATCTATCGCCTTTCGCATCCGTGCTTGCACATGATGCTGCAAGGTCCTTCTCTTGAAACATTTTCATGTAGTTGAGAAAATTTTGATAGTAAATCGTGCCTAATGCAAGATCGCATTCATAGGTAACAACCGATACAGCGTTTAAAGCATCTATACCCATGCACCTCTGGATGCATCCCCCTACTCTATGGCAGAGCGTTCGCGTCATTCGCTGTTTTTTCAAGAGATCATCAACATTTTGATGGATGTGCGTGAAACGATTAATTTTCTTGCCCGTTATATGTGAGGTTGCTGTGCAGAGATCCTCAAATTCAGGATCAAATGCTTTATCATAGGTTTCTTTTATAATCATCATTCCTCCCTTTATCCGAGGATCGTTCCGCCCAACCTTCTCATTACCAATCCAGATGTTTTTCTTCATCGCGTAAAGCCCTTTCTCATATTCTTCATAGCTTCTCATTTTTATTTCCTTTATTGACTTAAAATTATAATTCTA
>DXJM01000281.1 GCA_019057355.1 Promethearchaeota archaeon
ATGGTTGTTTATAAGAATGAAAGACCTGCTATACTTCTTTTAAAAAATGGACATATTTTTTATGGAATAGGATTTGGGGCGTCAAAAACTGTCACGGGTGAAATTGTTTTTAATACCATTACGGGAGCCGGATATATTGAAACTTTGACCGATCCATCATATCAAGGGCAGATCGTGACCATGACATACTTCCTCGTTGGCAACTATGGGGTGCCTGCGTGGGAGAAGGATGAACATGGAATTCCTAAGTTTTTTGAGTCTGATTCAGTCAAGGTATCAGGTTTTATTGTTAATGAATGTTGCAAGCATCCTAATCATTACCAAAGCGTAAAAACTCTTGATGAGTTTTTAAAAGAACAAGACGTTCCTGGCATTGAATGGATTGATACTAGGGCAGTTACAAAGATTTTACGCGATGAAGGTGTCCAAATCGGAGCTTTAGCCGTTTATAATTCTGGGGAGAAGCCCGATATTAATGAATTAAGAGAGATTGTTGCAAAAGCCGAAGACCCGAATTTAAGGAATCTTGCAAGTGAAGTATCAACAAAAAAGGTCAAAATATATAGTTCCAAGAACCGTATTGGTAAAGTTGTCCTATTAGATATGGGCGTAAAATATAATATTATAAGAAATCTCGTGAAAAGAGGTTTAGAGGTAATTATGGTACCTTATAGTTATACGTATGAACAAATTATGGATTTTGCACCTGATGGTGTTTTTATATCAAATGGTCCCGGAAATCCAGCTATTTATAGCAATGCTATTGATGTTTGTCGTAAAATAATTAGTAATAATATTCCTACAATGGGTGTGTGCCTTGGAAACCAGATAATTGCTTTATCGGCGGGAGGAACATCATATAAATTGAAATATGGGCATCGAGGGGGAAACAAAACGGTTTTAAATCCTGAAACTAACCGGTGTTATATAACATCTCAAAATCATGGGTTTTGTGTAAAAAATTTTGAGAAAGAAGGTTTCAAGGAATTTCTGATAAATATCGATGATCAATCAAATGAAGGGCTTTTTCATGAAGAAAAATCCATTTTTGCCGTTCAATTCCATCCAGAAGCCTCCCCAGGACCCTCAGATTCATTATATTTATTTGATAAATTTGTTGAATTAATGGAGTTATAACAATGCCACTTGATAAATCTATTAAAAAAGCTCTGGTCTTAGGATCTGGCGGGATTAAAATAGGTCAAGCTGGTGAATTTGATTATTCTGGAAGCCAAGTTCTAAAAGCCCTCAAGGAAGAAAACATTAAAACGGTCCTTATCAATCCTAATATTGCCACCATTCAAACAGATCCTCATTTATCTGATAAGGTTTATTTATTGCCTATTAACGTGAAATATGTTGAAAAAATAATTAAAAAAGAGAGACCCGATGGTGTCTTACTTGCATTTGGAGGACAGACTGCATTAAATGTTGGCGTGGAACTTAAAGAAGAAGGGATCTTGAAAAAATATGGCATTCGCGTGTTGGGAACCCCTATAGAAACTATTGAGATGACAGAAGATAGAGACTTGTTTGTCAAAGCAATGAATGAATCCAATGCGATGGTATGTAAGAGCCAAGCAGTAAGTTCATATAAAGAAGCAAAAGCGGTTGCAGGGGTATTTGGGTTTCCCTTAATGTTACGGGTCGGATATACTTTGGGGGGGCTTGGCTCGGGTATCATTCATAATATGAAAGAATTCGAGAGGATGGCCAAAAAAGGCTTGGCACAATCACGAATCAACCAGATCTTAATTGAAGAAAGCGTGTGGGGTTGGAAAGAAATCGAATATGAGGTTGTTCGAGACTCTGCTGATAATTGTTTTATTAATTGTAACATGGAAAATCTTGATCCTGTTGGGATCCATACAGGAGATAGTATTGTAGTTGCTCCTTCTCAAACCTTGACAAATGAAGAATATCAAATGCTTCGTTCTGCCTCAATTCGCGTGATTCGAAATCTAGGCATCATTGGAGAATGCAACATTCAATATGCGCTCCATCCGACATCAAAAGAATTTCGAGTCATTGAAGTAAATGCTCGTCTTTCACGATCCTCTGCTCTAGCATCTAAAGCAACTGGTTATCCTTTGGCATATATCGCAGCAAAACTTGCAATTGGATACACTCTTCCTGAATTAAAAAACAAGATTACTGGAATAACGACCGCTTGTTTTGAACCTGCTTTAGATTACTTGGTCCTGAAAATTCCTCGGTGGGATTTAACTAAGTTTCAAAAAGTCGACCGGCAAATCGGAAGTCAGATGAAATCTGTCGGAGAAGTTATGGCTATTGGAAGAACATTCGAAGAAGTATTTCAAAAAGCAATCCGAATGCTTGATATTGGAATGAAAGGATTCATTGGGAATAATTTAGAACCAATAGCGGATCTAAATGAATTAAAACATGAATTGAGAAATCCTACTGATTTAAGAATATTTAGAGTCGCAGAAGCGTTAAAAAGAGGACTATCCATCGATCAAATTTATGAGTTATCCAAGATTGACAAGTGGTTTTTATATAAGCTAAATAATATAATTGAAATTGAGAAAAAACTAGACGAACTAGATTTATTGGAATCCAGTGAGGAAGATAAACGATATTGGTTCGAGAGAGCTAAAAGACTTGGGTTTTCGGACGGTCAAATTGCCAAAATAATGGGGATTGATTCAATCATAATCCGAAAATTGCGAAAAAAGTATCAGATTCATCCCTATGTAAAGCGCATCGATACTTTAGCAGCCGAATGGCCTGCAAATACAAATTACCTCTATCTCACGTATTCCGCAACGGAACATGATATTGATTTTGAACGAGAAGCAAGAGAAAATGTGAAAAAAGTCATTGTCTTGGGTTCCGGAACATATAGGATAGGAGCTTCTGTGGAGTTTGATTGGAGTTCTGTCAATTGTTTATGGGGTTTAAAGAATTTAGGTGTAGATCAAGCAATCATCATCAATTACAATCCAGAGACGGTTTCGACTGATTATGATGTTTCTGACAAGCTATATTTTGAAGAATTAAGTGGAGAAAGGGTTTTAGACATATGTGAACTTGAGAATGCCAATGGGATTATCGTGTCTGCTGGAGGACAAATTGCTAACAATTTAGCTGCAAAATTTTCAAAATATTCCGATTTTTTTAGAAAAACAGGTTTAAATATCTTGGGAACTCATGGCACGCGAATAGATATGGCAGAAGATCGCTCTAAATTTAGTCGCTTGTTAGATCAGCTTGGAATAAAACAACCGAAATGGGCGGCATTAGTTAATAAAGATAAGACACTAGAATTTGCTCAATCCGTGGGGTACCCCGTTCTCATAAGGCCGTCTTATGTTCTGAGTGGTGCTGCAATGAGAGTCTCCTATGATGAACATACCCTGAAAGCTACCTTGGATCTTGCAGCAGCAGTATCAAACGAATACCCCGTTGTCATTACCAAGTTTTTTACTGATGCAAGAGAAATCGAATGCGATGGCATATGTGATGGAGAGAACGTGTTTATTGGAGCAATCGTTGAACATATAGAAAACGCTGGAATCCATAGTGGAGATGCTATCATGGCAATTCCTCCCCAAACTATATCAGAATCTATAATTAAGAAAATTGAAGAAAATACACAGAAGATCACACTTGCTTTAAAGATCATTGGACCATTCAATATCCAATTTTTGGTAAAGAATAATGAAGTACATGTTATTGAATGCAACCTTCGTTCTAGCCGGAGCATGCCCTATGTATCGAAGACTCGAGGTGTAAACTTAATGAGATTAGCAGCAGAGGTGATGATGGGCAAGAAAATTCCAAAACGACTAATGAATTTACCTTATGGAAAGTATGTTGGAATCAAGGCGCCGATGTTTTCATTTATGAGACTTGATAAAGCCGATCCCGTTCTTTCGGTTGAGATGAGCTCAACAGGAGAAATTGGCGTGTTAAGTAATGATTTTCCATCAGCACTGATCCAAGCTTTAGAAGCTACTGAGATGAACATCCCTATTAATGGTGGTAATGTCTTAATTTCTGTTGGTGGCGAAGAATTGAAACAGCAAGTGATACCTTTAGCGCAGAAATTGAAAAATATGGGATTCAAGATTTTTGCAACGGAGGATACAGCTAAAGTTTTGAAGAAAAATGGTATATTTGCTGTAAAACTTTATAAAGTCCATGAATTTGGCCAAGAACCAAATATTATTGGTTGCCTTCAGAATGCCGCAATAGACATGGTCATTAATATTCCCCTTCCTACAACTATTGAAGAAGAATTTAGAACCATTTTGGAAGATGAATACATGATACGAAGAATGGCAGTGGATTTCAATCTTCCCGTGATTATTAATCTTGAATTAGCACGCGTTGTTATCGAGGCGATTGAAAAAGTAAGGAAAATGCCTCTTACTATTAAATCCTTAAATGAATATCATGACAGTTTAAAAGAAATATATTGGTAATTACGTTTTATATCTTTTTTCCGTTCCTACTATGATGATCTTTTCTAACTAAATCAAAATGATAAAAATTAATAGTCATTTTTGTTTTAAAATATTAATGGTTGTTTATAAGAATGAAAAACGTGCTGTTTTAATGCTTCAGGACGGATTTCGCTATTTTAAAGGAATAGGATTTGGAGCAACAAGGAAAATATCTGGAGAAATCACTTTTACTTCCATTCCCGGATCTGGGTATGTAGAGATTTTAACAGATAGTACTTTTAAAGACCAAATTGTTCTTTTTACATATCCGTCTATAGGAGCCTGTGGAGTTCCCGCAAGAGATCATGATGAATATGGAATTCTTCGACATTTTGAGTCAGATTCTATTAAAGTAAAGGGATTAATTGTCAATGAATATTGTCAAAATCCTAGCCACTATGAGTCAATTAAGACCTTGGATGAATGGCTTGTTGAAGAAAGAGTACCTGGTATCCAATGGATTGATACACGAGAGATTACTCAGATTTTTATGGAAAAGGGGTCACAAATAGGATTGCTTGAAGTTTATGAAAATGATGAGAAAATAGATATTGAAGAATTAAAGATTAAAGTTCAAGAAATTACAGATCCAAGAGACAATAACCTTGTCAAGTCGGTTTCAATCAAAAATATGAAAATATTTTCTCCTTCCAATCCTATCGGAAAGGTTGTAATTGTAGATTTAGGTGTGAAAAATGGCTTGCTAAGAACGTTATTGCATAAAAAAATCGATGTTGTTGTTGTTCCATATGACTACAGTTATGAAAAAATTATCGAGTTAAATCCTCATGGAATAATAATCACCAATGGACCAGGAAATCCTTTAATTTATGACCATGTAATCACTACCGTTAAAAAAATAATAGAAAATAATATTCCAACCATGGGAATTGGATTAGGTCATGTCATTATAGGGCTAGCTGCAGGCATGACGTCTTATAAGTTAACTACCGAACATCGTGGAGGGAGAACTACTGTCGAGAGCGCAACTGGTCATTGCTTCATTACATTTCAAAATCATGCATATTGTTTAAAGGATAGTGATAAAAATGGGTTTAGACAATATTTTCACGATAAAGATGATAATACAAATGAAGGATTGATCCATGAGAGCAAACCACTATTCTCAGTTGCATTTAATCCTGAAGGGTCACCAGGACCTTTGGATATGAAGAATCTTATATTTAATAAATTTTTGGATATTATGGAGGTGTAATGCAATTCCACTAGATAAATCAATTAAGAAGGTTATAGTTTTAGGGTCTGGAGCCGTGAGAATAGGTCAAGCAGGTGAATTCGATTACAGCGGAAGTCAAGTGTTAAAGGCATTAAAAGAAGAGGGAATTGAAACGATATTAATAAATCCAAACATTGCCACCATTCAAACTGATCCTCAAATGGCAAGCAAGGTATACCTCCTTCCAATTAACGTGAAATATGTCGAAGAAATCATCAAAAAAGAAAAACCCGATGGGATATGTTTATCATTTGGTGGTCAGACAGGATTAAACGTTGGCGTTGAATTACACGAAGCTGGGGTTTTAGAAAAGAACAAGGTTCGAGTATTGGGAACTCCTATAGAATCAATTGAAGCCACGGAGGATCGTGATTTATTTATAAGAGCCATGGAATCATCAGGCTGTCCTGTTTGTAGGAGTGTAGCAGTAACCTCTTACAAAGAAGCAGAGTCAGTTGCAGAGGATTTTGGATTTCCTTTAATGCTACGTGTTGCTTATGTTCTTGGAGGTGGAGGATCAGGAATCATCCATAATTGGGAACAATTTGAAAGAATGGCAAAAAGGGGCCTGGCACAATCAAGAATTCATCAAATATTAATCGAAGAAAGCGTGTGGGGGTGGAAGGAAATTGAGTTCGAGATCTTGAGAGATGCTGAAGATAATTGCTTTATCAATTGCAGCATGGAGAATATTGATCCCTGTGGTATTCACACGGGTGATTCAATTGTGGTTGCCCCAGCTCAAACTTTAACTGACGAGGAACTGCAGATGCTTAGATCAGCTTCAATCCGGGCAACGAGGGCTGTTGGCGTGTGTGGAGAATGTAACGTGCAATGGGCTCTTGATCCATTTTCAAAAAAATATAGAGCAATTGAAATTAATGCCAGGCTTTCTAGATCTTCTGCTTTAGCTTCAAAAGCAACTGGGTATCCTCTTGCCTATATTGCTGCGAAAATTGCTGTTGGATATACCTTACCTGAATTACTAAACCAAATAACTCTAAAAACTACCGCTAATTTTGAACCTGCTACTGATTACATGGTCTTAAAATATCCAAGATGGGATTTAACAAAATTTGAGAAAGTAGATAGGCATATTGGACCTCAAATGAAAGGCGTAGGCGAATGCATGAGCATTGGACGGAGTTTTGAAGAAGTATGTCAAAAAGCACTCCGAATGCTAGATATTGGTCTGAAAGGATTTGTTGCTAATGACCTCAAACCAATTGATGATATCAATGAATTAAAATACGAATTACGGAATCCAACAGATTTAAGGTTTTTAAGAATTGGCGAAGCTCTTAAGAAGGGGATTTCTATTGAAGAGATTTATGAACGCTCTCGAGTGGATAAATGGTTTCTCTATAAGTTGCAAAATATTATTGATATTGAAAGTCAACTTGAAAAATTAGATTTCCTAGGTTCAAGCGATAACGAGAAGCAATGCATCCTGTTAAGAGCAAAAAGATATGGTTTTTCAGATGGACAAATTGCAAAAATACTTAAAATTGACGCACAAACTATAAGACGCTTGAGAAAAAGATATGAAATCGTGCCCTATGTAAAACAAATTGATACATTAGCTGGGCAATGTGTACCAGAACGCCATTATCTGTATTTAACGTATTGGGGGAGTAAACATGACATCGATTATAGCAAAGAAGAAAGAGAGAAAAAAATAATTGTATTAGGTTCAGGAACATACAGGATTGGGGCAAGCGTTGAATTTGATTGGTGTTCCGTAAATTGTTTATGGGGCTTACAAAGGTTGGATGTTGATAAAGCAATCATCATCAATTACAATCCAGAGACGGTATCAACGGATTATGATATTTCTGATCGCCTCTATTTTGAAGAGTTATCGGGAGAGAGAGTTTTAGATATATGCGAATTGGAAAAACCTTATGGTATCGTGTTGAATGCAGGAGGACAAATAGCTCAAAATCTTGCTGCAAAGTTTGTAAAATATTCTGATTCATATCGAAAGGCAAATATAAGGATATTAGGAACTCACGGTTCTCGAGTGGACCTAGCAGAAGATAGAAGTAAATTCAGCGGGCTATTAGATCAGCTCGGAATAAAACAACCTGAATGGGCAATGCTCACCACAAAAAAAGAAGCAATGCAATTTGCAATTAAAGTGAACTACCCCGTTTTGGTGAGACCCTCTTATGTCTTAAGTGGAGCTGCAATGAGGGTATGTTATGATGAGCAGACACTCAACGATACCTTGGATCTTGCCGCGGCTGTTTCTCGAGAATATCCCGTAGTCATCACGAAATTTTTTTCTAATTCCCTTGAGATTGAATGTGATGGTGTGTGTGACGGTGACAATGTGTTAGTTGGCGCTATCGTGGAACATATAGAAAATGCAGGGGTGCATTCGGGTGATGCGACGATGGTCCTACCACCCCAGACTATCTCTGAAAAAGTTAAGAAGACTATTGAAGAGTATACGAAAAAGATTGCATTGGCTCTCAAGATAATGGGCCCTTTTAACATTCAATATCTCGTAAAGAACGATGAGGTTTATGTTATTGAATGCAACCTGCGTTCTAGCAGGAGCATGCCCTATGTATCAAAAACTCGAGGCATTAATCTCATGAAGTTAGCCGCTGAAGTGATAATCGGTAATAAAATCCCTGAAAGATTATTAAACTTACCTTATGGTGAATTCGTTGGAGTTAAAGCACCAATGTTTTCTTTCATGCGCTTAGATAAAGCAGACGTGATTTTGGGGGTAGAAATGAACAGCACGGGAGAAGTTGCTGTCATAGGGGATGATTTTCAAGATGCCTTGATGAAAGCCCTTGAGGCTGCTGAGCAATATATCCCTCTGGATGGAGGCAACATTTTAATTTCAGTTGGAGGGGAGGAATTAAAGAAAGAAGTAATTCCAATTGCAAAAAAAATAAGAGATTTGGGATTTACAATTTTTGCTACTGAAGAGACTGCTAAAGTATTGAGAAAAAATAACATCGATGTCGTGAAGCTTTACAAAGTTCATGAAAAGGGAATGGATCCTAATATCATGGAATGCTTACAAGATGGACGTATTGACATGGTGATTAACATCCCACTCCCTACAAGCGTGGAAGAAAAATTTAAAAAAATCATTGAAGATGAATATAAAATCCGAAGAATGGCCATTGATTATAATATTCCCGTAGTAATTAATTTACAACTTGCAAAGACAATTATCGATGCAATTGAAAATGTACGAGAGAAAAAATTATTCGTTAAATCTCTAAATGATTATCACGCCACATTGAAGGAGATTTATTGGTAATTTTTAAAGAACGACTGATATAATATCATTAGATTAAACATATTAAAAAAATAAAAGGAATAACTGAGGTGTTCAAGAAATTTATTACAGAGGATATATATTGATTAGACTCAAAACCATAGGAAAAGAATGGGATATTACAAATAAGTTACGAGGTAAATCCTCAACAGAAGAAGGCGAAGAATGGATGATAACCTATGTAACTCCCGTTTATGGTGGTTGGGATCTAATAATTGAGTGTAGTTTCAGTAAATTAAATGATTTAGATAAAGTAGTAACCTTCTGCCGAGTTGATCCTGAACTTGGTGAGTGGATAGAAGAAACAACGACTCTAATGGGATCTCGAAATGATTATCCCGGATAAATTATCTGCAAAATTAACTAAATTTTTTTTTTCCTGAATATAAGCATGACCGATTTTCAATGGGGAAATTTACCTATATAACACGAAATATTTTTATTTAATCCCTTACCATAATGCAGTAATGATCACTTCTATTGATAATACTAAAAAAAATAGTCTTGCTGTAATAGCATTCGCAATTGATATAGCGGTAGCTATCACAGCAGTAGCCGCAGTATTATTATAAAACAAGATCGCTACTCCTTTTCCTTTCTCTTTTTCTGTTCTCTTATTAGTACTATGGGAATGGTATCTTGTTTGAACTTGAGTTCAATTTAGATGAGATCATGGATGGATGCTACGGTTTTGGTTATAGATCATGAAATCTAAATTGAAAATGCAAAAAACACAAAGAAGTATGAAAAAAATGCAAGTAAATAGTAAGGATATAGATTTTTATAATCTTGGATTTGGGTTTATAGAAACCAATAAGATGTTCATATCGGATTATAAGAATGGTAATTGGGATGAAGGGAATCTAGTCCCTTTAGGCTTAATTCAACTTTCACCTGCAGCATCTATTTTGAATTATGGTCAAGGAATTTTTGAAGGATTGAAAGCATTAAGGGCAAAAAATGGTACAATCACGCTATTTCGTCCCGAAGAAAATGCAAAGAGGTTTAATCGGAGTGCTGAAAGACTTTTCATGCCACGTATAGATTCAAAAAAATTCGTGGATAGTATTAAAAAAGTAGTGAAAGCTAATGAAGAATATATACCCCCTTATGAAAGTGGAGGGTCTTTATATATCAGGCCTTTAATGATAGGAAGTGGTCCAATTCTTGGTATTGCACCGGCAGATGAGTATAAATTCATTATCTTCAGTTCTCCAGTAGGTCCTTATTTTCCTGAAGGATTTAAAGCCATAGACTTAGAAATAAGTACTAAATACACGCGCTCTAGTGTTGGGGGGACAGGTTTCTCAAAATCATGTAGTAATTATGCAGGAACGATGATGCCTGCTAAAGAGGCTAAATCACGTGGATTTTCCCAAGTCCTCTATCTTGATTCAATTCACAGGGAATATGTTAATGAAGTGGGTGCTGCGAATTTTTGTGCAGTCATGGATAACACATTAGTTACACCAGAATTGGATGGAACAATACTGGAAGGTATAACCTTAAAATCCGTGTTAAAACTCTCTGAAAAAAAATTAAACATGAGAACCGAAGAAAGGAAACTATCGTATAAAGAATTATTCACGGACGCTTGTACGGAATGTTTTTGTACTGGAACTGCGGCTGTAATAACTCCAATTGGATCAGTACAAATCGAGCACTCCCTTAAAGTTTTCAATAAAAAATTACCCGGAGAAATTACTACAAAACTCTATCAACTCTTAACTGGGATTCAAAGATTAGAAATAAAGGATGATTTTAATTGGATTCATGAAATTTCCTAAATCCTATTTTTTTTTTTTGTTTTTTTTAAT
>DXJM01000282.1 GCA_019057355.1 Promethearchaeota archaeon
CCTCATATTTAAATCTTTTCTATTGAATGATCAATATGTGACATTCATTCGTTCTTTGATTTCCATTTTCCGTAATTTTATTCCAATTTTTTGTTAGGATCGATCATTCTTGATGATAATGACGATCAATAATATCTAATTCTTCCCTTTTTAATAAAATATGGGATGATTATTTATGGATTCTAGCATTTTATATCAATTTGATAGAGATATTCTTAAATATTATCATGATGAATATATTATTAGTCTGATGAAAAACAATTTGTCGAGTAATAAAAAAGTAAACTCAAATTTATACAAAGATGTAAAAGAGGGAATCGTTATGAATGTTATAGATTTTAAATTTAGAAATGAAATAATCAAGCATAATGTCACTTTGAGTTATTGTTATCAATGTTCAACGTGTTCTGGGGGATGTCCAGTTGCTTTAATTACAGAGGGTAGGTATAATCCAAGAAAAATAATTGAGGAAGCGATTTTAGGATTTCAAGGAAGGTTGATTGATTCTAAAGACCAAAATATTTGGTTGTGTTCAACCTGTCAAAAATGTGTTGAGCTTTGTCCCCAAAAGGTTGAACTCACTCAGATATTTACCTTAATCAAGAATAAATGCTTTAATGCCGGTAAATGTCCGGAGGCTTTTTATTCTCAAGCACAAGCTATTTTAGAACATGGTGTTGCCATACCTTATTCAAGAGCTATTAATACAAGACGTGAAAAATTAGGGCTTCCTGATGTAAAAACAGCACCAACAGATGAAGTTAAAAAAATAATGCAAGTTACGAAATTTGATCAACTTGCTTCAAGGGTGAGTGAGTAAAATTGAGCTATGACCTATTTTTAGGATGTGTTATCCCTGCCAGATTACCTTTTTTAGAGCTTTCTTCAAGAAAAATATTTGAAAAACTTGGGATCAAATTGCATGATGTTGATGGCTTTAGTTGCTGTCCTGATCCAACAGGAGTTGAATTAATCGATCATAAAACCTGGTTAGCATTGGGTGCCAGAAATTTAAGTCTATGCAACAAAAATGGGGGACTAATATCATTTTGTTCAGGATGCGTGGAGACATTGAAGGGCGTCAACCATTCTATAAATAGTTCCAATAAAGTAAAGAATGAAGTGAATGATGTTTTACATACTATTGGAAAGTCGTATGATGGAAGTACACAAGTTACCCATTTTGCCCAAGTATTACATGAAAACCTTGAAAAGGTCAAAGAAAACGTGGTAAAACCATTGGAGAATTTTAAAGTTGCTGTTCACTATGGATGTCATTATTTAAGACCAGCAGAAATCATTGAATGGGATGACCCTTTTGAACCCAAGACTATTGATGAAATAGTAGAGGTTTTGGGTGCAGAATCAATGGATTATGATTTGAAGATAGAATGCTGTGGAAATCCTATTGATAAATCTGATAAAGATTTGTCCTTATTAATGATTGATAACAAGCTTAAAGCTATTCAAGAATCAGGAGCAAATAGCATTGTTTTAGTTTGTCCAGCTTGTTACCAGCAATTTGAGTTCAATCAGAGAGAACTTAATTTAAAAAATGATTCTAATTATGATTTTCCGGTCTTTTATTTGTCTGAATTGGTAGCTATCGCATTTGGTTTCAAACCAGAAGAATTAGGCTTTAACTTTCACAGGATAAAACCAAATAAATTATTTGAAAAAATACAATTTTTTGGCTGATTGATTTTTTAAAATCTAATTAAAGAAAGAATAATATAGAAAAGTAGTGAATGATTTGGCAAACGAGTCCAAGAGTGTCTTGGTAATTGGAGGAGGGATCGCAGGTATCCAAGCAGCATTAGATTTGGCAGATATGGGTATTAATGTGGATATCGTCGAGAGAAAGCCATGTATTGGAGGAAGAATGGCTCAATTAGATAAAACCTTTCCGACAAATGACTGTTCAATTTGCATTCTTGCTCCAAAACTATCAGAATGTTACAGGCATCCTAATATCAAGATACATTCAATTTCAGAAGTCCAGAAAGTAGAAGGCAAGGCGGGCAACTTTTCCGTAAATGTTTTAAAACACGCTCGTTATGTAAAAGAAGATGAGTGCATTAACTGCGGGATATGTGCTGAAAAATGTCCCATGCGTGTTGATGATGAATTTGATCGCCAATTAAGGAAGCGGAAAGCCATTTACATGTATTATCTACAAGGAGTTCCTGCCGTGATGACCATTGATAAAGAAAAATGCTTGTACCTGACAAAAGATGCTTGTAGAATCTGTGAAAAAAGTTGTGAAAGAAATGCAATTGATTTTGACCAGCAAGATGAAATTTTCTCGCTTGACAATGTTGGCTCAATTATAATAGCAGCAGGATACAATTTATTAGAGGATTTTGACAATAACGTGCTCAAAAATTATGGATACAAAAAATATCGAAATGTCGTGACAGCCTTAGAGTTTGAACGCATGGAGTGTGCTTCTGGACCTCAAGAAGGTCATATTAAAAGATTTTCTGATGGAAAGTCCCCGAAAAAAATAGCTTTTTTGCAGTGCATAGGATCTCGAAATGATAGGAGCGAAAAATATTGCTCATCAATATGTTGCATGTATACCACCAAAGAAGCAATGATTGCTTATGAGCATGATAATAGCTTAGAAACTTACATTTTTTATATAGATATGAGAGCTGGGGGAAAAGGATTTCAAACTTTTCTTGAAAAAGGAGCAAGGGAATATAATATCAAATATATAAAAAGTAAGGTCGCTCAAATTCAAATTGATGGTAATGAAAATCCAATTATAGTTTATGAGGATATAGATACCGGTAAAATTAATAAACTTCAAGTTGACTTGGCCGTTTTAGCAACGTGTATTACTCCACCTCGAGGTATTCAGGATTTAGCGGGTCTCTTGGGTGTTGAATTAGATGAATATAATTTTATAAAAACAATTCCATTTAATCCTATTGAGACCAATAAAGATGGAATATTCACATGTGGATGCGTGCATGAACCCATGGATATACCTCGCTCTGTATCGGAAGCGAGTGGGGTCGCAGCAAGAGCGGCGGAAATAATAAGAAAAGGGTGAGGTTAATTTGTCAAAAAAAAGTGATGAGAACCCGAGAATTGGCGTGTTTATTTGTCATTGTGGTTCTAATATAGGTGGATTGATAGATTGTAAGAAATTAGCAGAATATTCTGGGACTCTCCCTGAAGTTGTCTATAGCGAAGATAATGTCTATACTTGTTCAGAAACAGGTCTAAATGCCATTAAAAAAGCAATTAAAGATTATAATTTAAATCGAGTGGTTGTTGCCTCATGTACCCCTCGAACTCATGAACCTCTGTTCCGGGAGTGCATTGCCGAAGTGGGTCTGAACGAATATTTGTTTAATTTTGTAAATATTCGAGATCAATGTACGTGGGTCCACATGAAGGATGCCGAGGGAGCTTACAAAAAAGCTCGAGATTTAGTCAAGATGGGTGCTGCTAGAGCAGCCAAGCTCGAACCATTGGATAAGGTGAGCGTGCAAATCCAGCCCGTAGCATTAATTATTGGTGGAGGGGTTGCTGGAATGAGTGCTGCTCTTAACCTTAATAATCAAGGTTATGAAACCCACTTAATTGAAAAAGAAGATCAATTAGGAGGAAGACTCACATCGCTTCATACATTATTTCCAAGTAATATCGATGCCTCTGAATTATTAGCTAATTTTGTAAATAAAATTCAACTAGCCAAAAATTTAACGATATACATTTCAGCAAAATTAAGAAAAATCGATGGTTTTGTGGGAAATTATAGCGTTGAAATTGATAAAGCGGGAGAAATCATCAAATTAATGGTAGGTATTATAATTGTAGCAGTAGGAGCCAGTTTATTCATACCAAAGCACATGTTAGGGTATGATGGAAAAAAAAGGATTACGCAACAAGAGCTAGAGGTTATATTAAAAAATAATGATTTAAACACAAATAATATTGTAATGATTCAATGCGTGGGTGCAAGAAATGAGGAGAGATCATATTGTTCAAGCGTGTGCTGCATGACTGCCTTGAAAAATGCCATCTTCATTAGTAACAAAAATCCAGGTGCACATATAACGATATTATTTAGGGATCTATATACTCCTGGAACTAAATATGAAGCAATGTATAGAAAAGCAAGGGAATTAGGAATTCTTTTTATTCGTTACACTGAAAAAAAGGAGCTTAAAGTTGAAGAAAATGAAGTTAGAGTTTTTAATGAATATTTGGGAGAAGAAATCATCGTGCCTTATGACTTACTCGTGCTTTCAACGCCTTTAATAGCAAATGAAGACAATAAAGCTCTGGCTCGGTTATTAAAAGTCCCTTTGGAATCAAATGATTTCTTTTTAGAAGCTCACGTGAAACTACGTCCAAATGATTTTGCCACGGATGGAATTTTTATTGGGGGTGCTGCAAAATGGCCAGTAGATATTACTGAAGCCATAACTCAAGGTTATGCTGCTGCATCCCGTGCAAGTACTATTCTCTCTCATGATGTGATCGAAGTCGAAGGAACAACGTCTTATTTGCCTGAATGGAACAAAAATCTATGCAGTGGCTGTGAAGTTTGTATCAAGGTTTGCCCCTATAAAGCCATCATTAAGAATGAACATGATGAAATTGAGATCATACAAGCGCTTTGTAAGGGGTGTGGAGTGTGTGGAGCTACTTGTTCCAAGCAGGCTATTGAGATAAAACATTTTACCAATGAACAAATATTATCTGAAATATATGCTTGTGGAGGGAGGGACGTATATTGAGTTTTGAACCAAGAATTTTAGGATTTTTATGCAATTGGTGTTCCTATGCGGGAGCGGATTTAGCAGGGGTAAGTAGGATCCAGTATCCTCCTAACATGAGAGTTATAAGGGTCATGTGTAGTGGAAGAGTGGATCCTCAATTTATTTTTGAAGCCCTCCAACAGGGTCTTGATGGTGTTTATGTCATGGGTTGCCATATTGGCGACTGTCATTATTTAGAAGGCAATCATGAAGCCATTAAAAAATTCAACATGGTTATAAAATTTTTGAGTATTGTTAATTTGGAAAACAGAGTCAGGTTAGATTGGGTATCTGCTTCTGAAGGTGTTAGATTCAGCGAGTTAGTATCTGAATTTATTCAAGATATTAAAAATATTGGACCTTCACCACTTAGAAGGGATTGTCCAGATAAAAGATTAATGGAAAAATTAAAAGCAATAGAAAGAGCAGCAGCGAGCGATAGAATTAGAGCACTTGTGGGTAGAGAGAGAAAAATCACTGAACAAGAAAACGTTTACGGTGAAAAAGTCTCCCAAGAAATATATGATGAGCTCCTTAACACGGCCATCCACGATGAGTACATCCGCTCGAGAATTTTAATTTTATTGGAGAAAGAACCAAAGTCTGTGAAAGATATAGCAGCAGAAATTGAAATAGATCCAAATAAAGTCTTGGAAAATATATTAGTATTAAAGGGACGAGCTCAAGTAGACATGAGTGAAATAGTAGATATTACACCTATTTATGTAAGAACATAGGAGGAGTTAAAGGATGAAAAAAGTTGGGTCAGTTCTAGTTGTTGGAGCCGGAATAGGTGGTTCTCAAGCGTCTTTAGATTTAGGAGATGCGGGATATAAGGTCTATCTTGTTGAATCAACAACAAGCATTGGTGGTGTCATGGCACAATTAGATAAGACATTTCCCACAAATGATTGTGCAATGTGCATTGTTAGTCCTAAACTCGTCGAAACAGGTCGTCATCAAAATGTGGATTTATTCATTAATGTCGAGATTTTAGACGTTAAGGGCGAAGCAGGAAACTTTACTGTTAAAATCTTAAAAAAAACTCTACATGTAAACGTGGATAAGTGTACAGGATGTGGTATTTGTGGCAGAGAATGTCCCGTAGAAGCAATTGATATTTTCAATGAAGGATTGGCAAGACATAGTGCAACATCAGTAAAATATCCTCAAGCAGTACCACTTGTTTATGCTATTAATAGAGATTATTGTATTGGTTGCGGAATTTGTTTAGGTGTCTGTAAAGCTAAAGCAGTCGAATATGGCATGGAAGATGAAATCATGGAAATCAACGTGGGAGCCATCATTTTAGCACCGGGATTTGATGAATATATTCCACCCGAAGGAAATAAATATGGTTATGGAAAATTTAAAAATGTAGTCACGAGCATTGAGTTTGAACGTATTCTGAGTGCTAGTGGACCATATTCGGGAAAAATATTGCGTCCTTCGGATGGAGATGTTCCTGAAAAGGTTGCTTTTCTTCAATGTATTGGATCGCGTGATTATAGAGACGGTCAACCTTATTGTTCGTCGGTCTGTTGCATGTATACCACAAAAGAGGCCATAATTGCCAAGGAACACATGAATCTACTAAATCCAACGATTTTTAGCATGGATATAAGAGCATATGGAAAGGATTTTGATAAATATATACACCGTGCACAGGAAGAATATGGCGTTCGTTATATAAGGAGCCGTATCTCGCACCTTGAAGAAGATCCTAAGACTCAAGATTTGATAGTGACTTATGAAGATGAGACGGGAATAATAGCTAAAGAAATGTATAATTTAGCAGTCCTTTCGGTAGGTCTAAATCCCCCTAATGATGCTGTATATTTGAGTGAAAAATTTGGAGTAGATTTGAATGAGTTTAACTTTGTCAGGACCGATATTTTTAATCCTGTACAGACCTCTCGAGCTGGAATTTTTGCGTGTGGTGCTTTTACATCTCCAAAAGATATTCCTGAAACAGTTACACAAGCTAGTGCCGCAGCAGGATGCGTTAATCAGCTTTTGCATGATCAAAGGGGCACATTAATCACTGAAAAATCACTTCCTCCAGAAATCTTTGTAGCAGGTCAACCACCAAGAATAGGAGCATTTATATGCCATTGTGGGATAAACATAGGAGGGTATGTTGATGTTCCTGAAGTTACAAGATATGCAGGCACTCTCCCTAATGTTGTGTTAGCGGATCGGAACTTATATACATGTTCTGCTGACACTCAGACAATAATAAAGGAAAAAATAAAGGAATATAACCTCAATCGCGTCATAGTTGCCTCGTGCACTCCTCGAACACATGAACCATTATTCCAAGAGACTATTAGAGAGGCAGGATTGAATCGATACTTGTTTCAAATGGCAAATATAAGAGATCAATGCTCTTGGGTTCACATGCATGAACCAGAAGAGGCAACCCGGAAAGCAAAGGACCTGATAAGAATGGCCGTGAATAGCGCGCGAGAAATCCAGCCTTTAGAGAGAATTAGATTGAGCGTCACTCCTAAAGTTCTTGTCATTGGAGGGGGGATAAGTGGAATGGTTGCAGCAAGAAATTTAGCATTCCAAGAATTTGAGACTTATTTAATTGAGAAAGGGAGCGTTCTTGGTGGTCATGCTCGTAATATTTATACTACTCTTGAAGGTGGAAATGTTCAAGAATATTTATCTAATTTAATAAATGAAATCAATTCAAACAAATTAATTCATGTTTATACTCAAGCTAAAATTGAAAACATTGAAGGATATATCGGTAATTTTAAAACGTCCATAATTCATGGAGAAAAGAAGGAAAAAGTTAAATTCAAGCACGGAGTTGTAATTGTTGCTACAGGTGCTGATGAGTATGAACCAACGGAATTTTTATATGGGAAAGATGATCGAATTATTAAACAGTCTGAGTTTGAAAAACTCATAAACACTACTGATGATATCAGGAAAAAAAAATCAGTTGTCATGATTCAATGTGTAGGTTCGAGAAATACAGAACATCCTTATTGTAGTAGGATGTGTTGTGCTGAAGCAATAAAAAATGCCATAAAGACAAAGGAATTGAATCCTGAAACGGAAGTCATCATATTATATAGAGATATTAGAACCTATGGTTTTAAAGAATTATATTACAGAAAAGCCCGGGAAGCAGGAATCTTTTTCATTAGATTTGATGAGACAAAACCCCCAGAAGTCCGAGTGGAAAAAGATAACCTAAAAATTATCGTTGAAAATCCAAAAATTGGAAAGATTTCGATTGATTCGGATATGATAGTGTTGAGTGTTGGAATAGTTGCCAATGGGGTAGAAAATGAGGAGATGGGTAAGATGTTGAAAGTTCCTTTAAATGAAGATAATTTTTATTTGGAAGCACACGTGAAATTACGCCCTGTTGAATTTGCAACAGAAGGAATATTTTTAGCAGGACTCTCTCATTGTCCAAAATCAATAGAAGATTCCATATCTCAAGCAAATGCTGCGGTTTCTAGAGCTTGCACGATACTCTCGAAAGATGAGATAGAAGCCGAAGGAAAGGTTGCATGTATAGATATCACGAGATGTAGTGGATGTGGCATGTGTGTTGAAAATTGCGCATATAATGCGATAGAACTCATACTAGATAGGAGATTTGGTTTAGTTGCTTCTATTAATCAGGTCTTGTGTAAAGGGTGCGGGGCTTGTTCAGGAAATTGTAGATGTTCAGCAATAGATATTTTAGGATTCACAGGAGAACAAATTTATGAAATGATAACAGGGAGGGTGGAATAAAATGAACGAAGCAGCAATAGAAAATAAAGGAGAAATAAAACAATGGAACCCAAAAATAATTGCTTTTTTATGTAATTGGTGTTCATATGCTGGAGCTGATCTGGCAGGAGTGAGCCGAATTCAATATCCTCCGACTATTAGAGTTGTGAGGGTCCCTTGTTCAGGACGGATCAACCCATTTTTCATCATAAAAAGCTTGATGGATGGATGGGATGGAGTTGTCGTCTCTGGATGTCATCCAGGAGATTGTCATTATATTAGTGGAAACTTGGTCGCAAGAAGAAGATTTGCAATTTTAAAGGATTTATTAGATTTTTTTGGTATAGAACCTGAAAGAGTTCAATTCATGTGGGCATCCGCTGCGGAAGGAGAACGATTTGCTGTTTTAATCAAAAAAATTACTAAATTGATGAGAAAAGTAGGTCCTAATGATAGATTTAAGAAAAAATGGTGATTTTAATGGGAAATATACAAGAGGAAAATAAAAATATTGAACATTCCATGAAGGAAGTGGCATACAACTTGTTAAAAAATAAAGAAGTAGATCTAATCATTGGGTATGCAAAAGGCACAATCCCCCTGAGTTCTTCTCCATCGTTCATTATTAATCAAAAAGACGTGGATAATTTGATTTGGGATAATTTATGCCATGTGAACTTAGCAAGATATGTTGTTCCTCCAATAACAAAAATCATTGATAATGAAAATATACCCTTAAAGGTGGGCATTGTATCTAAAGGATGTGTTGGGAGAAGTTTAATCCATCTCGCAAAAGAGAATCAAGTAAATCTTGAAAACATTAAAATTATCGGAATTTCCTGTAATGGAATAATTAATAGGAAAAGAATTGAAAAAGAACTCGGAGAAAAAGAAATTATTGAATTATCGGTAATGAATAGTGAGATTATAGCGAAAGGTGTTGATTTTGTGAAAACTTTCTTCTTTGATGACTATTTAAATGAATCATGTAAAAAATGTAAAATAAAAGCACCTCCAATGGTTTCAAGCCAATCGAATGTAATCGTGGGAGGATCTGTGGAATCCTCATCAGGTGAAGATGATTTTTCGGATCTCACTGAGCATGAATCAAAAACTCCTGAAGAAAAATGGCAAACCATCGTAGAATTATTAAGTCCTTGTACAAGATGTTATGCTTGTAGAGAAGCTTGTCCAATGTGTTATTGTAATTTATGTTTTGTTGATCAGAATAAACCTATATGGTTTGGAAAAACAACCGACATGTCCGATATCGTTTCTTTCCATTTAGTTAGAGCAATGCACGTGGCAGGACGATGTGTTGCTTGTGGTTCTTGTAGTAGTGCGTGCCCCATGGGAATTGACTTGACATTTATCACGAGAAAATTAGAAAAAATAGTGAAGCAGAGATTTGATTTCACATCAGGTTTAAGTTTCGATATTTTACCCCCTATGATGACACAAAAAATGAATGATAAAGAAGATTTCATGATAGGAGAACATTAATGTGGTGTTATAAAAAAAATGACGGATAAAATTTTAAAAAAGGAAGAGATTGAGAAATTTTACTTGGATTTATCACGTTATTTTAATTTTTTTGCTCCTACAAAAGAAAATGGCAATATTGTATTTAAAAAAATTACTGACCCATGTGAGATAATTTTTGATTTCTTGAACTCAAAAGTGCCTCCAAAGGAAATAGTGTTTCCAAGAATGGAGACCTTGTTCACTTATAAAATCAATGGAAAAGAGATTGAAATAGAACCGGTTAACAATTTAAATGAAAAATACTTAATTTTTGGAATACGTCCTTGTGATGCCTATAGTTTTAATCTTCTTGAAAATTTCTTTGCGTCGGGAAAATTTCAGGATGATATATTTATAGAAAAGAGAAAAAATACTATTCTCATAGGAATGGGGTGTAATACCCCCAGACAAACATGCTTTTGTACATCGCTTGACCATGGTGGACATCCTCATAGGATGGACGATGTTGATATTTTTCTTACGGATTTGGGAGACAAGTATCTCATGAGGTCTATAAGTAAAATGGGTAAAGCAATCATTGACAAGTTGGCGTGGTTATCTGATGCTCAGAGGAAGGATGTAGCAAAGGCAGTGGAATTATCGAAAAAGGCAGAAGAATTAATAAAAACCAAGGTGGATCTTGAAAATATAGCAGAGACTCTGAAACCACATTTTGACCATCCTTTATGGAAAGAAATTAGTGAAAATTGCCTGGGATGTGGAACTTGTGCCTTTTTATGCCCTACATGCACCTGCTTCGATGTAATTGATGAAAATGATCATTATAATAATCGTGGTAAGAGAATTAGACTTTGGGACACGTGCCAATTTTGTATTTACACCACGCATGCAAGTGGACATAATCCTCGTAAGTCTAAGATTGAAAGATGCAGAAATCGAATTCTACATAAATTCAGTTATTACCCAAAGAACTATGGCATGCTCGGATGTGTTGGGTGTGGCAGGTGCATTCAATCATGTCCTGTTAATAATGATCTCAGGGTAATTATTCACAAAATAAAAAATCTTGAGAAAGAAAAAATAGAGGTGAAAATTATTGCAACTTAGCGCATATATTCCATGTCTAACAACGATAAAATCAATTATTAGTGAAAATGAAGCAAATGATATCAAAACGTTTGAATTAGTGTTTAGAAAGGAAGAAGATCAAGAGAATTTTGATTATAATCCAGGTCAATTTGCTGAAATAAGCGTTATTGGAAAGGGAGAATGTCCAATAGGAATTGCCTCTTCACCTACAGAAAAAGGATCAATAAAATTCACGATTAAAAAAATGGGAACGGTAACTACAGCAATGCACATGGCTGAAGTTGGTGATGCCATTGGCGTGAGAGGTCCATTGGGAAATGGATGGCCCATTGAAGAATTGAAGGGAAAAAACATTATCGTGATAGGGGGAGGGTTTGCCTTTTCAACGTTACGATCTCTCGTAGAATTCATAATTCATGATGACAACAGAGCCGATTATAAAGAAATTATCGTCATTTATGGAAACAGAAATTGCTCAGAAATTCTCTATCAAGAAGATTTGATGAGATGGAAAAAACGAGAGGATGTTGATGTCGCTCTTACAATCGATTGTGCAGAAAAAGGATGGGACGGAAGGGTGGGATTTGTTGCACCTATTGTAGAATCGGTAGATCCTTCGCCAAAAAATTCAATAGCGATCATGTGCGGACCTCCTATCATGATCAAAACTACTGAAGCTGTTTTAGAAAAACTACACTTTCAACCTGGTCAAATTTTAGAATCCTTAGAAAATCGGATGAAATGTGGAATTGGAAAGTGTGGTCGATGTAATATAGGTGATAAATTCGTATGCGTGGATGGACCTGTATTTTCTAAAGCAGAATTAAATAAAATGCCAAGGGAATATTAAAGTCATGAGGGAAAATTTAAAATGAGTGAACTAAAAGTGCTTGATGAGGTCGCGCCCAAATCTTTTGAGGATTTAATAAAAGAAGTCCATGATAAGGGAATCTGTGGAGAATGCGGGGGGTGTGTAAGTTTTTGCTCTGCTGCGGAATTAAAAGCGATAGAAATGTCAGAAAAAGGTCCTCCTCACTATAGTAATAAGGATAATTGCCTTCATTGTGGATTGTGTTATCTAGTATGCCCTCAAACGTATGTTTTAAATGAAGAGTTGAATGAACGGTTTAACTATAAAATCTCAATTGGAAACCAGAAAAAAATCACCTCGAGTCAAGCTACTCTTGAAGAAATCCGAAATAAAGCTACAGATGGGGGGGTCGTTACTGCCCTTTTAATTTATCTTTTAGAACGGAATTTAATTCAAGGAGCCCTGGTATGTAAAAAAGAAGGACCATTTAATAGAGTTCCCTTTTTTGCCACTACCAAGGAGGAACTAATAGAATCTGCAGGCTCTCATTTTGATCAATCCCAGCAAGTAAGTGGCTTGGAACACTATGATACTTTCATACCAACGATTACAAAATTGAAAAAAATCGTAGGGAAGGACATGATGAATATCGCCGTGGTGGGAACTCCATGTCAAATTCATTCAATACGAAAAATGCAGGAATTAAGCATACTTCCAGCATATGTCGTCAAATATACTTTAGGACTTTTTTGTAATTTCAATTTTTCTTTTGGAGAAAAAGAACGGGCAAAAATGCAAGAAAAATATGGTTTTTCATTCGAAGATGTTGAAAATATGAATATTAAAGAGTCGTTAACTCTGGATTTAAAAAATCATGAATCAATTATCATTGATTTTGAAGATTTAACTGAGATTGCAAGACAAGCTTGTTTTGCTTGCAAAGATTTCTCAAATATTTATGCAGATATTTCATTTGGGGGCTTAGGTTCTAGAGAAAAATATACTACAACCGTGATTAGAACAAATATCGGGGAGAAGATTTATAATGACGCGCTCAAACAAGGTTACATTCAAGAATCCATGGAATTAAATACTGCGGTAAAAAAATCAGAAATGTTGGCAAAAATCATGAGTTTTGGAAAGAGAAAATTTGATAGGTACAATGAGAGAATGAAAGTATAGGTAAAGTTTTTAAAAAAAAAAAACACCAAGCGATGCAGGGTGTATTTTAAATAAGCCATTTATCCATGAATTACCCTCATTTTCCAAGAAATACTGAAAAAAACATGTTAAAAAAAATTGAGGAGGATTAAAGCTTTTGGCTTTCCCGGTTCATGAGCCAAGATGAAAATAACTGGCTTATTTGAAGCAAGAAAGTTTTATCATCGATGTTACTGCTTTTTAAGCCGTCCATTAGACGTTCAATTGCTTTCACGTTCTGTGCATGAAAGATTTTCATGTTTTCGGATTCTACAATGTGCTCCAACATGCCTAAAAAGTTGTCCCATTCAAATTGTTGCTCTTTTTTACCTGCAAGAGTGCTTCCTGTGAACTCCACATTTTTGACCTTGAATAATTGAGTTCGATCATAAAATTCTTTCACCCGAGCATGTAATTGTTCGCACAAGGTTTCAAAATTGCCCACATCATAATCAATGCCAGATTCCTGTGAAAGCCCTATCGAAGAGAGATCCGCCCAAGAAACGTCAGTTCCTTTCATTGGCAAGATGGGGACCCCATGCTTGCGAGAAAGATCGATCTCGTGAGAGCAATCTACCGAGTTAAAGATTGATTTCTGCGTTCCCAGGAAAAAGACAAGATCGCTTATAGGAACGTTCTTGTCCATGAATTCATCGATATTCCCGGATAAATCCTGCTCGCATAATAATACATCGTATACTTCCAGTTTGGACTCGAGAAATTCTCCTAATTGTGCCAAGCGATAACTTTCATAGTCAATCACTGCGTGTGAAATAAATATTGACATGCATGAACGTTGCTTTAAATAATCTCGAAGGGTGTCTAAATCACGTCCAAGAAGGGATTGTTCCGCCTCACCCAACGGATTGTCATCCAGCTTGAATTCGCTAAGAGTCTTGAGAGGCCAGAGCACGTACGGGAGGGTGGTAAATTTATTTTTGGTAAGCGTTAATTGCTTTAGTTTCATTTGCCCTATACTTTTAGGAAGGGTGGAAAGAAGATTAGCATCCAGGTTGAGGTATTCCAATTTTTCAAGCTTGGCAATGGAGCCAGGAATGCTAGAAATTTTATTAGATCGAAGGTTTAACATGTTGAGCGAGCTTAAATTGCCTATTTCTTCCGGTAAGGCTTCCAAGGCGTTATTATTCAAGTTCGCCCTCTCCAAGCGTGCCAGGTTGCCAAATTGTGCGGGTAAGAAAGCGAGAGAATTCTGCTCGACATTCAACCGCTTCAAGCCTTTTAACCCTCCAATTTCTGAAGGGAGGGTTTCAATGCTATTGTTAGGTAAATTAAGTTCTTCTAAGGTCTCCAATTTCCCAATACTTGCAGGGAGCGTCTTGAGATGTGTCTTTCTTATCGTCAATATTCTCATGGTTGTTAACTCGCCGAATGACTCTGGAAGCGAGGCTAAGGGAACGTTCTCGATGTCGAAATTGACGGCTTTTTTAATTCCCATTAACATGTCTGGAAAGCGTTCGAGCTTTCCATTTCGGATGCTTAAATGAGACAAGGATTCTAAATTTCCAAAAGACGAGGGCAAGGAAGCAAACTCGTTTCCATCCAACGTAAGATTGAACAATTTCTTCAGATTGCCCAGTGTTTCGGGCAAAAACGTTATTTTATTTGCACCCACGTCAAGAACGTTCAACCCTGTCAGGTGCCCTATCGACTCGGGAAGCTCTTTTAACGAGTTTTGATTGACACGAAAGTCTTTTAAAGAGGAAAGATTGCCAATGGTAGGGGGGAGCGATGTGAGGTGGTTCTGAGACAAATCCAGTTTTTTGAGCTTGAGAAAGCGAAAAACGGATTCGGGAATCGATTCCAATCCCAAGTTTTTTGCATTGATCACCTCTAATTCCGCAAGATCACCAAGTGAAAGGGGTAGATCAGGCATTGGATTATCCGATAAATCCAGTTCAACGAGCGCTTTCAGATTTCCGAAGGACAGTGGAAGCATTTTTATCCGATTTTGGTTTATCATGAGTTTTTTAAGGTTCGATAAACTGGTAAGAGCTGCGTTAAATTCAGGAATCTTGTTGTTTTTGACATCTAAATCGACTAGCTTCACGCATTCAGCAAGCGTTTGAGGCAAGTGCTCGAGTTTATTCTCATGCAAGTGCAATATGTGAAGTTTTTTGAGCTTCGATATCCACTCGGGTAGGAGTCGTAAATCATTATTATCCAAGATGAGCCTTTCAAGGTTCGTGAGATTGGAACAGCAACTTGGAACTTCCCTCAAGAGATTGACTCGCAGGTCAAGTTCCTTTAAAGCCGTGCAGTTTGCAAGACTCTCAGGAAGGTGGTCAATCTGATTCTGGGATGCAGATAATGTCTCTAAAACGATTAATTCACCTATCGCATGAGGCAAGGTCTTAAGGTTATTTCCATACAAAAAGAGGGCTTTAATTTTTTTACAGTTCCCAATCGATTCAGGAATTTCCTTTAAACGAGCCCTGGTAACCTCAATTCGAGACACGTTAGTGTTTTCGACCTTGAAACATCGAGAAGTCCAATTCGACCCCATCAGGTGCCCTAATTCCTCGAGAAATTGCACTTCCTCCATGGGGAGAACGTGTCCCATGTATTCCTTACTCACTTGCGACACCTCCTTCATGATGGTTTCTTAAAGCCGCATAAAGAGAGAATACCTGCATGAAAAAAAGACCATCCCCTCCTATCCTCGCATTTTGCACTTGCTCTCGAGCAGATACTAAAGCGCTCCTGTTTGCTTCAAAAAAATCCTTTAAGTGAGGCGAATGAATCATCCGCATCAGCTCGTTCTTAAATGAGTGAAAACCCCCTTGATCCATATCTTCGATCATGGATCCCAGCAAGAGGTTTTTCTTGCTTTTAAACACGTCATGAGAGCGTTTAAACAGCTGGATGTAACCATATACACCTTGACAAAATCCATCGAAATCATCGGATTTAAACTCATGACCTAATTCTCTACTAAGACCAATATCACTCATTTCAGCCCATCCTATATCAAGACCCTTCAAGGGAACGATATCAATGCCTTTTTGCCTTGCATTTCTTATGACTGCAATGCATTGCTCCGAATGCAAGGAACGAAAGGTTGCTAAAAACAGGATTAAATCCGTCGAGTCCAAGTGTTCGATCTCGCCTGGAATAACGCCAAAGATCTCGCCTTGCCTTTCTAAAAATGAGATCAGCTCACCTATCCTGTGAGATTCAGAATCGAGAGCGTCATGCACGATCATCACGGAAATCGATGCTCGCTGGCGGCAATAATCCAGTATGGCAGGAGCATCCATCAAGGAGACTTCATTTTCTTCGGATGAAAAGGGATTCCCGTCCAAGGACAACGAGTGGAGGGACGTCATGGGCCAAATAAAGTAAGGAAGCGAGGCGAGCTGGTTATTGGAAAGGTGAAGGGTGGTTAGTGTCATGTCTACCACGCATTCAGGTAATCTTGTCAATTGATTATTCCCCAACCATAGCGTGGTTAAGGAGTGCAGCAAGCCGAGAGACTCGGGTAGGTCCGCTATGGAATTAGAATTTAAGAAAAGCCTCTGAAGAGCGCTTAATCCCCCAATGCATTCGGGAAGCGACGTGAGGTTATTAAAAGAGAGGTCCAGCTCTTTTAAACTAGAAAGCTCGCAAAGAGAAGTGGGGATGAGGGATATTTTATTTACCCTGAAGTTCAATGTCTCCACGCTTGAAAGTTCACCGATTGAACCAGGAATGGCTTTCAAGAAGTTGCTTTCAAAGGTTACTTTTACGAGCCCTTTAAGCTGACCGAAATGTTCCGGAATGCCTTCAAGCTCATTTTTTTCACAATCGAGTTCCTTGAGATTCTTGAGAGTGCAAAACGAATCGGGAAGCATCTTTAACTTGTTTTCTTTCAAATTTAAATATTCCAAGGTTTCAAGCTTCCCAAACGAAGGGGGTAGAGAAAGGAGCTGATTATTTGTCAAAACGATTTCTTTTATCGATTGTAACCCTTCTAAAGAATCGGGCAACCCTTCCAATTGATTCCATTGAAGGTTAAGATTTTTTAAGGATGATAAGTTACCAAAGCTAGGAGGTAACTTTTCAATTGAACAGCTCTGAGCGTTCAAGGACACTAAATTCCTAAGATTTCCTACATGTTCGGGTAAAGTTTTGAACTTGTTCCAAGCAACGGAAAGGGACTTGAGATCTGAAAGGTTTCCTATACTTTCCGGCAACTGCTCGATCTCATTTTGCTGTAATTGAAGGACTTGTAGCTTCACCAAGGCACCTATCGTGCCAGGCAAGGTCTTAAGGTGACAGCCTGTTACCGTAAGATTTTTTAAATTATCCAAAGACCCGATTGAAGCGGGCAATGACTCGATAGGCTCATTTTCAAGGCAAAGTCCAATGACTCTATTATTCATGCTTATATATCCAAATGTTGACATTGCCGGAACCTCATCATTAGCGTGAGTTAATGAGTCCTTTACTTGCTTTCGTTGTTGAACCTGCTGGCGGACTTGTTGAGTCATTTGTTTTGCAAGGACCGTGGCACGATCACCGTCAATGTTCATCATCTCCTTCATTTGAAGGACGGTTGGATGCGTCTCTCCAAGGACAGAAATGACATTTTTCAATTGGGCTTCCATTTGAGCTTTATACTCCGGAGTTGCCATCGATCGATAGTAAGCCTCGTAATAATGTACCATTTCTTCCTCAGACATTTGTTCCAGTTGCCTCCATTGGGCTTCGTGAGCCGCAGATTGGGCATTTTGAGCCGCAGGTTGGGCATTTTGAGCCTGCGTCGATGAACTGCCTAATTCATCCCTCTTTTCAAGGCACGGAATGGATCTTCCGATCATTTTTTCTAATTCTTCGAGAAAAAGAGCATCCCTAATTAGCAAGCTATTCCCATTATACTCCTTTAATCCCTCCATCTAATAAAACCCATCCTCCTCTTTCTTCTATACGTTCCATTGTAACAAATATTAGCATCATGTTATATCATCTCATTCCATTAATCACGTGTTAAAAATGGATTTTCAAGCTCCTGCCTTCTCGAATCCGTGAAATAAAAATTAACAGGATTTTTTCATTGAAAATTCCTACGATAGTGATTAAATAATGTCAATTAGAAATTTTTATATATTTGCTTTTGAAAGTGCTTTTATGTTTGCTCATGAGTTCAGAAAAAGTAAGACCATGCATTCCCATGCATTCCCATTCATTCCCATTCATCCCAACCTGTCTTCCTCAAGCGACTCGCGACTCGTACCAATGCAAATAACAGGAAGGAACCCTAAAATCAAGAGGCCTCCCCAGTTCCGCAAAAAATTCGGGCATGCACCCAAAAAGCAGCTGCTTTCAGTAAAAAAAAAAATCGATAGATACGGGCTAAAAATACCATGATAGCTTTAAAAAACAACACTAAAATTTATACGTTCAAATAAAAGCTTTTGTTAACACAATTCCACCAGTTATGAACCCAAAAATCAAAAAAAAATGGAGTAAAATCCTTCTTTATTATTTTTTTTAAAAAAAATCTATCACCTTTCAGGGTTTTTATTTATAAATCTATTGCTCAAATGAATGTTTGATATAATAGCATTAGAAAAAATTTATAAATACAAAATTCATATTTGTTATAATTAAATTGTTTAAAAACCTATCAA
>DXJM01000023.1 GCA_019057355.1 Promethearchaeota archaeon
TAAATTTAAATTTTATAATATCTAGAGTGCTTTTTTATTAAAAAAATCGAAAAAATTTAGTACTCTTAAGGTTACTTGTTCACGTTATTCGATTATTTTTAACATGGTTTTCTAAAAATGTTAAAGGTATGACTCCTCCCACAGGGACCACTATAGGTCATAAAAGAAAAAAGGATAAGGAGGGCAAAATCAAAGTGTATTTCCATACACTTAACCAAAAGACAAAAATCCAGAGCATGGTAGGAGTCTTGATTTGATTTTGAACATCTTTTTTTATATATTTTATATTTTGGGGATCATTCCTTATACTTTTTTACATTAAGCATTCATTTTCTTTTTTTTAACCACAGAGAAAATCTAATATTTACTCGGAAAAATGAGCTAAACATTAAATATTAAATTTTCATCTTGAATTATTAGTATAATTCTTTTTATTTAAAGTAAATTCTAATAATCAGTACTTAATCACGACCGACAAAAATAATATGTTCATTCCTCGTCTCATTTAATAAAATATTAAAGGAAAAGGAAGATAGTATTATATATGTCGTTATATAAAAACTATTTGCGGAAAGATCCGTTTTCTTCTTTTTCCCAATTAAATATCAACCCTTCATTTTATAAAAATGTTCTGGATCCGATCCTGCAATCATTCTCCAAGCCCATTCATGGACATGGAACCGAACACTTGAGTTCGGAATACTCGATCGCGATGTTTATCAACGCATTATTAGGATATAGTCCAAATGTGGGAACCCAGATCCTAGAGAATCGTTTATATTCGATCCTGAAAGAGGATGTTCATCAATTTATCAAGGATTCCCGGATCCTTCCTCATCCCTCGCAAATGACTAAACATGCTCGAAAATTCACGATGGAAGATACAAATAACATCTTTTTTAGCCTCAATAAAACCATCTTGCTTTATCTTTTCAATGCAGGTATAATTTCTAAGAAAATTAAAATTGCTTTTGACTTTAAAAAAAAGCTATACTACGGTAATAAAGAAGACTCTCACGTGATCGGCACTAAAGCTGAAAAGGGTACCACTAAGGCTAATTTTTGGCATACGTGTGCCATCGTATTGAAAGGACGGGAACTTCATGTTGGTTCGGAAATGGTCGAAAAGAGGGATAATAAAGAAAAATTCATCACAAAAATGGTGGAATATTTCAAGTCATTAGGTTTTATTGTTGAGATGAGCGTTTTAGACAAGGAATACTATACTAAAGAGATAATTGATTATTTCATTTCTGAAGAGATAATTTACATCATTCCCGTGAAGGAATCAGATACTTTAAGATTAAAAAAAGAAGAAGCGCTAAAGAATTCCAAAAAAAGGGTTCAAGAACACCAGATCAAGGGGAAGCATGTTAAAGGGAAGGGTTATTTTCCCGTGAAATTCAAGATTGGATTTTTTGCTAAGAAAAATTTACGCTTTGATAGTCTAAGGGCAAAATATAACAAGAAAGAGGGAGAATTAACGAAAATCCTCTCAAATATTTTTGTTCTGGCAACTAATCAAGATATCACCCTTCCCAACTCCAAGAAGAAATATAAATTTTACAAGGTAAGGAGTGATTATGGAAAGAGGTGGCGAATTGAAGTCACTTACCGAGAATCCATCCCCTTTTTCACTTACACGACCAGCAAAAATCCCGAAGTACGAAACCTGTATTTCATCATTGCCCTGTTCCTGTATAACCTTTGGGTAATTGCGAACCTGTATCTCCACGAAAAGAGACCTTGGTTATCTAAAGAGCCAAAAGCATATTTTTGCGTGTATTTGCACGATATTCTTCTTTCTCGCTTGCAGTTATATATCGGACTCTCACCGCCATCCTCAAGGTTTTGTCGGGAAGAAGAATTAAAAACAATGGGGTGTTTTATATTGTAATCAAGTACTGATGATAAATAGAAGAAATAAATTTTAAAAATTTTTTCATACATAGTTAATACATGAGAAGAACCAAGATCAGATCATTCACGTTACATCCCGTGTAACCCGTGATGATTTCACCTTCAAGATTTTTAAAAAAGGTATTAGAATCATTTCTTGTTAGAAAATCTCTTGGATTGATGTTTTTTTGAATCATTTCTTTCATAATATGATTATCTACCATGGCGCCCATTGCATCACTATTACCATCAATTCCATCAAGATTAACGGAAATAATATTAAAATCGTGTTTGATTGCTTTATTTAAAAGAGTTAAAAGAAAAGATAGTAGCATTTCTTGATTTCTTCCTCCGATGCCATCTCCTTTTAGTGTAACAGTTAATTCTCCACTACCAATCAATGCCAATTTTTTTATAAAATTTCCATTTTCTTTAAAATTTATAACCTTTTGTGAAATTATAGCGTGTAATTTATTTCCAAAAACACGTGCTTCTCCACCAATCGAGTCTGAGATATAAATTGGCTCGAAATCCTCAGATCTTAAAAAGGATATGATTGCATCCACGGCAGGAAGGATGTTCCCTATCATGTAATTGCGCGAACGTTCAAAACACTCATCACCAAGTTTAGGAGTTTCGAATACTTTATCGTGTAATCCCCTTTTTAAGGTTGAGATTATTGAGCTTGGTGTTTTTTCGAATATCATGTATTTTTTTAAGATTTCAAGAGTATCCTTGCATGTGGAACTATCTGGCATGGTGGGTCCTGATGCAATTGATTCTAGCTTATTTCCTACCACATCAGAAATAAGTAACGTGATCAATAATGCATTGGAAGAATCATGTATAATTTTAGATAGTTTTCCTCCTTTAATTCCTGATACATGCTTTCTAACGAGATTGATCTCGTGAATTGAAGCTCCGCATGTTAATAATAAGGAATTCAATATTTTCAAATCCTCTATAGAGATATCATCAAGCGGTAATGGTAATAATGAGGATCCTCCTCCTGAAATCAAACATAGAATTAGATCATTTTGGGAAGCATCTTTGACTAGATCCAACATTTCTTTAACGCCATACCTTCCCTTCTCATTAGGGAGTGGATGTGAAGCAAAATTAAGCGTTATTTTGTTTGAAACATGTAGGTCATAAATTTATAATCCCTCCTGAACATTGAGAAACCCCACATAATTAAGATATCCGTTTTTTCTAAGAATATTTTCTATTGAAGCAGCCATTCTTGCGGAAGCTTTACCACCTCCAATGATATATATTTTTTTAACTTGTTCTAAATCATAAACATCTTGATTGATGAATAACTCATTATTTTTAATTTTTACAGCCTTTTTCACCAAATTTTTTGGTTTTACCGTATCTAAAGCATTTTCTAAACAATTGAGTGCGATGCGTCTTAAATAGAGGTGATTTTGTTCTAATTTTTTTGATTCAAGCTCATTTCGATTTTTAATAATATTCATTTTTGATCATTAATTTGATTGTCTTGTGATTTATTTTGATCATCATTTGTATTAATTAATGAGATTTTATCTTTAATATCGTTTTTTTTGTAAGTTTTGCTGTATTTATTAGGGAAAATTGTTTAAATAAAATTAATATTCACTACCTTATTTACCTA
>DXJM01000283.1 GCA_019057355.1 Promethearchaeota archaeon
CTTCATTTTCAAAAGCTCTGCTAATTCTTCACTCTCTTCTGAAATATTTAAGTATTTTATTATAATAATTCATGACATCAAACCTTATATTCAATAAACCTTTTTTTTCATTGTAAAGGATTGGAAATATGGTGAAAAAAGCACTCATGACACCGAAAATAATATCATTTAGCGGAAAGGGGGGAGTGGGAAAATCGACACTTCTCATAATGCTATTAAAATACGTGCTTGAAACTAAAAAGTTTAAAAATGTTTTAGTTATTGATGCGGATCCCGATGCCAATGTGGCAGATATTATTGGAGAAGAGATAACATTTGAACAGACTATTGGCGGCAAAATGACCGTGCTTAAAGATAAGATAACTAAGAGACAAATACCCTTAGATGTTCCAAAAAATCAAATCATTGAATCGGAAGTTTTTGACTCACTTATCGAAAGAAATGATTTTGATATTATTGAAATGGGAAGAAGCGAAGGATCTGGATGTTATTGTAGCGTGAATAATACATTAAAGCATGTTATTGATGTTCTTGCTGAAAATTATGAGTTGGTTCTAATAGATGCTCCTGCAGGCTTGGAATATTTTGCACGGAAGACGGGAAAGGATGTGACTGACCTCGTTATCGTAACCGATGCGAGTAAAATGGGCCTCCATACAACATCGCGTATCGTTGAAGTAACAAAAGAAGTCGAGCTAGATTTTCAAAATATTTGGATTCTTGGTAATAAATTCCCTACAGAAATGGAGCAGGTGTTAAAAGAAAAAGCTGATAAAATTACTGATAAACGCGTGAAATTTTTGGGTATAGTTCCATACGATGAAGAAGTAAGTAAATTTAATTTAATGGGAGAGAACCTCCTGAAAATCTCAAATAATAATCCGTTATATGCTTCTGTAAGTAAATATTATGCTAAAATACTCTAATTTTATTTTCAAAAAAATTCGTTTCTCTTTTAAATAAATAATCCAAATCAAACCAAATAATAATGAGTTTTACTTAAAATAGAGAGCATATTTTATTCTTAAAACATAAAAGAAGGTTATTTTTTAGTAATTAATAGATTTGTGAACCCCTTTGCGGAGCTTGATTATCTCGGTATGTAGGGACTATTTTTGAAGTAAAATCTTCCAAACTATAAGGGAATTCGCTCTCACTCCCTATCTTTCCAAGTTCAAACATAATAGAACGCGCTAAAATCCAAAAAGCTAATCCCAATGCTTTCTTACCTCTATTATTAGCGGGAATTGCAAGATCTATTCCCGTAAGCGTGTCATCCGTATCAATCAAGCTTACGACAGGTATTCGCGCGAGGTGGGCTTCTTTCAGTATTCCTTTATCGGCGTGTGGATCAACAATAACAATAACTGCAGCATCTTTGATATAAGTTCCAATTATAGGATTTGAAATACTTCCGGGGATCCATCTCGTCGTGATTGCCCTACAACCAAGAGCTTCACAGAATTTTCTTACAGGTTCCTTTCCATATCTCCTCACAGAACATACGATAACCCGATCACTTCCCTCTTCAACGTATTTACTCAGAAATTTTGCGGCTATCGCCAATCGTTCTGCTGTTTGAGTTAAATCGATAACATACAAACCATAATTCGTTTGCCTGTAAATAAATCTTCTAGCATCTCCAGATAATAATTTAGTCCCAATATGTATTCCACACGAAAGATACAATTGTTTTAGTTCTTCATCTTTATCTGCAATTCTTTCCTCATCAAGATGTAGTTCTCCCGTGTCAATAAGTTCAAGTTCTTTTTCGATATCGAGATCAAGATCTTCTTCGAAATCTTCTTCAAAATCATCGATTACGTCTATTTTTGATTCAATAACCTTGTTTTCTCCGTTTTCATCATCATATTTTTCTGCTTTATCTGCTTTCTTCTTTTTTCGTGCCAAATAAAACTCCCAAACTTTATTTATTTCAGTAGGTAATAAATACAAAAAATCTTCATCAATAATTAATTTTGTGATTTTGGATAGTATTAAATTTAATATTACAATTATGATGAATATTGAAAGAAAATTAAACGTGAATCATGGCTAAAATAGATTATCGCTTAGTATGTGGAATTCTTATCCCTGTATTATTGAGTTTTTTAACAGTCTATTTTTTTAACATGGAAGAATTGATGTCTTTAATTATTTCTAATTCTTCCTCTAATATTTATAAAGCACTGTCTTATGTTTTAATGGCAAATTTTTCACTAGATCCTTCTTCTATTTTCACTGGTGTGGATACTCCTTTCGGGTTTTTCATACCACATGTTGTCATGTGGTTATTCTTGGGTTATATTTCAGGTACAATTACGAAAGGAATTAAAAGATCAGTCATCGCAACATCTATAGTTGTTATTATCGATCTATTATTGTGGATTTTACTGAGTGTAATTGCAGGTATTGATCTAATGTCTTTATTTACTGGCATTCAATTATCTCAGACATTACTAGCAGTTTTTATTGCTTTTATTGGCGGATTAACGGGTGGGATATTGGGTGGTTTGATCTCTGGTCCTCATGAAGATCAATAGAATATTCTTAAAACTTAAACTTGAACAACCATTTAAAATAGTAATAGTAACCTAACATTTTGAAACAAATTTATGAAAGAGAAAATGATAATAGATCGCAAGCATGCAATTGTATTAATGAGAATTTTTAAACTCCCCTTTTCAGTTAAATATCACTCGCATGCCGTCGCAAAGATTGCACTCTCTATTGCTAGTAAAATAAAGGAAACAGAATTAGATCTCAATCTTATTGAAGTAGGGGCCTTATTACATGATATTGGAAGATCTCAAACTCATGGTTTTAACCACGGAATTGAAGGAGGGAAAATTTTAAAAAAATATGGTTATCCAAACGAGCTTGTAAGAATCTGTGAGACTCACATATTGGGTGGGTTAGACAAAGTAGATGCAAAAAAAGTAGGACTTCCTGAGAAAGATTATCTCCCATTAACATTGGAAGAAAAGATAGTATGCTTAGCTGACAAATACATGAAGGGAACTAAAGAAGTGACAATAGAAGAGCGTTTTAGAACGTGGTTTCTAAAATACGGTCGCACGGAACTTCTCTTAAAATCACGACGAAGAATAAAGAAAATAAAAGAAGAAATAGAAATGCTCTATTAATTTCTAACCATTCTTCAATAATTTTTTTAAAACACCACCTTCTTCTAAAATGCAGGTTATAAAAACGGGTAATTTTGTAAAGGTTATTTTCTTTTTTTTTGAGATGTTTGATATTATTCCATCATGAAGAGCAATTTTTATTCTATCTCCACTTGAAAATAGAGTTTCATCCCAGTTTAATGTAATTCCTGGTATCCCATTGTTAATTAAATTACGATAATAGATTCGAGCGAATGATTTTGCTATGATAGCTTTGATTCCAAGTATTTTAAAAACATTAACCGCCTCCTCTCTAGAACTTCCCGTTCCAAAATTTTCTCCAGCAATAATGATATTTTTCCCTGTAATATCATTGGAAAAATTAGGATCGATGAATTTGAGCGTAAATTGTGCCATTTCTCTTGGATCTCTCATGGTCAGTGTATAGCTTGGTACTATATCATCAGTGCTAATATCATCTCCTAAAATGTAAGCGATTCCCACGATTTCATTCACTTGTTTATAACACCTCTCGAGGATCGGCAATTTTACCTTTTAATGCGGAAGCAACCACAGTAGCGGGAGAAGCCAGATACACTTGAGAAGATGGAGCTCCCATACGGCCTTTAAAATTACGATTTGTTGAACTAATGCAAATTTCATCGGATGCTAAAACACCTAAATGTCCTCCTATACAGGCACCACAGGTAGAATGGGTGACAACAGCGCCAGCATTTATGAATATCTCGATTAATCCTTCTTCTATTGCTTGCTGGTAAATCCTTTTCGATGCAGGAGTAATAATCAACCTTGTATTTCGGTTCACACTTTTACCTTTGATGATCTTAGCGGCAATCCGCAAATCTTCCATCCGACCATTTGTACAACTTCCTAAAAAAGCTTGATCAATCTCAAGACCTTCAACATTTTCAATCTTCTCTATATTTCCAGGACTTGAGGGTTTTGCAACTATAGGGGTTATTTCTGACAAATCATAATTGTAGGTTTTTTCATATAATGCGTTTTCATCAGGTTTCATAGCATTATATGATTCCTTCGTGTGAAATTTCAACCATTTTTCCAATCTAGCGTCTGGTAAAAAAATTCCAAATTTAGCCCCCGTTTCTACAGCCATGTTTGATATTGTCATGCGAGAGTCCATACTTAGGGATTCTGCGGCGTGAAATTCTAGAGATTTATATATTGCTCCTTTAGTTGAGATGTCGCCAATATATTGCAAAATAAAGTCTTTAGCCATTACTCCTTTTTTGAACTCTCCGTTTAACGCGATTTTATATGATTCTGGTACTTTGAACCATAATTTTCCCGTTGCGAAAACAACAGAAACATCTGTCGCTCCAATTCCCGTTGATAAACAATTAAATGCACCATATGTCGTGGTATGACTGTCTGATCCTACTATGAGCATCCCAGGTCGAGCAAATCCTAATTCAGGTAGGACTTGATGACATATTCCTTGATTTAGTTGATCACTATAATTGTGGATAAATTGGTATTTACGAGCAAAATTCCGGGCATCTTGATGCATTTGGGCTGCCGAGATGGTAGGAGCAGGAATCCAATGATCTAATATGAAAAAAATTTTTTCAGGATCCCATACTTTTGTTAAACCAAGTTTTTCAAATTCGACATGAATCCTACCACCTAGCTGCTCATGAACCATTATAAGATCGATTTCACATTCTATAAACTCACCTGGACAAATATCATCAATCCTTGAATGATTTAAAAGGATTTTTTCTGCTAATGTAAGATTCATTTATTTTTTTTTTTTTAATTTAGTGTACTAGTGAATCCATAAAAGTTTTAAAATTTTCTAATAAAAAAGATTTATATAAAAACAGCTTTATTTTGTAATTAAGATCATGACAAGTCATGTTGAATTGCCAATTTATCGGCAATTGCATAATACCTGTGGAATTTCAACTTTTCTAATGCTGATAAATCCTGAGAGAAACAAAGGTTTTGAAATTTTTCTCACAAACTTATATGAAAAAAGTAGCTACTTAATGAAAAGCAATCAAACCGAATTTAAATGGTCAATTGCGATTACTTATCTTCTTCTTAAATCTATGGGATTAAAAATAATCAGGGAATACCTGTTTGAAAAAAATCGTGACATTGTTGACTATTATATGCCCATTGTGCATTATAAAATTGGAGATAATAACTTTTCTAAAACTAACAATATTTCAAAGCGTATTTTAAAGAGCCATTTACATACAATGAGAGAGGATCCTGATTTTAAGATTTTATTTTATCTTTTTGGAGGTAATTTTTATCCTCAAGAACAAGAAATAAGGGATGGAACTGGTGCATTATACTTTACTTCAAAGGATTTCTTACAAGATGGTTTGAATTATCATAATAAACTAAAAATACTGCAAAATCATCTTAATAAAAAAGAAGGAAAAATACCATGTGTTGCTTTAAATTATGGATATCATTGGGTTGCTATAAATTCCATGAATAAGGATACCATAACCATACACAATTCATTGAGTGCTATTCCTTCACTGCTCAGGATTGATAATAAGATTTTGGAGAGTTATAGGTTTTATCTTTTTAATTACAATGAAAAGCAGGCATTTATTTTAAGCAAAGAAGTCAATGAATTCTTGTTTTCTTGAATAAAAAGACTGATGTTAAATGATTTACTTTTCTCTGTAGGATTTAGTATTTTTATCGAGATTTTTGATTGTTCGGAATACTATTTTACATGCATTACTTAAAACCACAGGATCGACCTTATCTGGTGTGTCTGTAATATCATGGGTATATAAAGCGGCAGCACGCGTAGTAATATCTACCGCATCATATCCTCTTAAATGAAATGGAACTGAATCCGTATGTGCTCCTGTAGACAAGTGAAATCCATCAATTAAGATATTTTCTTCCTTTGCGGACTTTTCTAGATATTTGCTTAGCAATGGAGAAATCATTCTACGAGGTATGATTCCATACGATTTTAGATATCCAACATTATTTTTATTAGCACCATGTTTGGCAGAGGATATCATATCTAAATTAATTTGAAACGTTTTATCTTTTTTGAATTGTTTTTCACGATTATTAACAAACATTCTTGATCCCATTGTCCCTAATTCTTCAGCAGAAAACTGGCAAAACCATAAATTAAAATTATCTAGAGGGTGATCCTTGAAATATGAACTTAATTCAAATACAATTGACATTCCCGAGGCATTATCTAAGGATCCAGGTGATTTATTATGAGTTGTGAGGAACATGAGCATTATATTTGAAAATGAAACTAGTCCCGTATTGGCCCAAATAAAAATTTGAAAAATTAAATGAAAATTACGAAGATTATGAAGAAAAATACCGAGAAGAATATATGTTAAATAAAATAAGCCTAAAATGAGGGCTCCGAAAAGCCAAACACGATATAACACGATACGCCAAGCAGTTTTATATGTTTGAGATTTAGAATCTAAATGAGCAGAGATGATGAGATCTCCAACATTTGCAGAGTCTTTGGTCTTAGCAGGTATCTTCACAAAAATATTAGTAGATGAAAAAGTTTTACCAAAATATTCCCCCCAAAATCCTGTTTCAGGATGTTTCAAGGCATTAACTATTAGAATCACTACAATTGCAAATAATAATATAACAATAATGACTAATAATGTATCGATATAAGATACCACCAAAAGAATCAGATACAACGTGAGACACATTATCATCATTAATTGGATGAGCGTTGTTGAATAAAAATCTGAAAATTCAAAGGGTTCTTTGATTATTTGATCTTCTTTAAAACCAATATCTTTGAAGCTTTTAATGGTAAGATCTACTGCTTTTATTTCACCTTCAGTACCTGAGAGTCGTGGAAAACTGAATTGTTTCACATAATTATACAATCTATCTTTCTCAAACAAGTTTTCAAAAGAATTCATGATTTTTAAAATAATAAGAACTAATCTTATAATGAGCTATAACGTATTTAAATTTCATTATTTTAATCTATCATTTACTATTCTTTGAATATTTTCTTGAACAAGTTCAATGATTTCATCTGAATTAATCAAATGGTATCCCTCTTCTTTTGCACGGTTAATATAAAGCGTTCGAACCTTTTTCAAAAAGGACATTTCTTCAAATTTTTCTAAATCAAGATCTATTTTTCTTTTTAAAGATATTCTCGGATCAATATCAAGAATAATCGTAATATCGGGTTTTCCTGCAAATTTATTTATTAACTTAACCCAATTTACTGAAATATCTGTTGAAGAAACAGATTGATATATAATTGAAGATTCTATGTATCTATCTGATATGACGATACAGCCTTCATCCAACTTTTTTTTTATCTCTGAATGATAATGAAGATCCCTGTCTGCGGCAAACAACAATGCATCAGTTGTTGGGGGAATCTCTTTATTTTTTAAATAAACACGTAATAATTTTCCAATTTCACTATCAGTTGGTTCTTTTGTCAGACAAACTTTAAGACCTTCACTTTCAAGGCATCCTTTGAGCATTTTACTATGAGTGGTGCTACCACATCCATCTATGCCGTCTAAAACAATAAAAATTGGTTTTTGCTTCAATTTTACCTGCATGAATAGTTTTTTTAGAGTATAATTTTTATAAAGCATAGTCAATTACCACTTACTAAAGTCAGTGGCTTGTAACTAGAACTCTTCCTAACGATTC
>DXJM01000284.1 GCA_019057355.1 Promethearchaeota archaeon
GATTATAATATATAATAGAATGCTTTAAGGTCAAATATTAATTGATTTACGACGTAATTATTATCGGAGGGGGCGTGATTGGTTGCTGTATAGCTCGCACGCTTTCTAAATACAATATTTCTGTTGCACTTTTGGAAAAAGAGGCAGATATTGCTTCTGGAACAACTAAAGCTAATTCTGGAGTGGTTCATGCTGGATATGATGCCGACAGGAAATATATTAAGCGTAATTTATGCATTAGAGGAAATTACTTATTTACTAAGGCTCATAAAGAATTGAATTTTCCTTTTAAACGAATTGGTTCATTCGTGGTTGCTTTAGAAGATGACCAAATCGAACAGTTAAATGAGCATAAACAATTAGGTATTCAAGATGGAATACCCGGATTAGAGCTAATTTTAGACAAGGAAAAAATTCTTGAAATGGAGCCTAATTTGACCCCTGACGTGAAAGGTGTCTTGCATGCTACTTCCGCCGGTCTTGTGAGTCCTTATGAATTGAGCTTTGCTCTGGCAGAAAATGCTGCCAAGAACAGGGTAAAATTTTTTCGAAATCAAGAAGTCATTAAGATTAGGCATCAGGATTATATATTCACTGTAAGAACGAGAACCGATGAATTTAAAGGAAGTAATCTCATCAATGCTGCTGGTCTCTATTCTTCGAATATTTCCAAAATGTTAGGTTTAGATTATTTTGATATAATTCCTCGAAAGGGAGAATATATTTTATTTGATCGGAATCAAATTCATATAAATAAAATTCTCTTTCCTTCCCCCACTAAGATATCAAAAGGCATACTCGTTTGCCCTACCTTGCATGGTAATGTATTTGTTGGACCAAATGCTCAAAACCTTATAGATGTTCAAGACTTATCCACGACAACCGCAGGATTGAAAGAAGTCTTGGAGGGAGGTAAAAAATTGGTTCCTAACTTGCCGGTAAGAAGTTCAATCAGAAACTTTGCGGGATTAAGAGCCGTTCCAGACACCATGGATTTTATAATAGATAACACTGACGTGTATGGATTTATTAATGTCGCGGGCATCATGTCTCCGGGATTAACATCGTGTTTCTCAATCGCTGAAAGAGTTGAAGAATTCCTTGAATTATTGGGTGTCAACATGACTATAAAAGAGGATTATGATCCTAACCGGCCTGCACCTGAACATTTTACTCAATTTTCTAAAAAGCAAATCGATAAAAAAGTAAAAGAAGATCCCGCTTGGGGGCGAATTATTTGTCGCTGTGAAACTGTTGCTGAAAGAGAAATCATTAATGCCATACATGCTCCGGTAGGCGCTAGAACTGTTGATGGTGTAAAATTTCGATGCAGGCCTGGAATGGGTCGTTGTCAGGGTGGCTTCTGCAGGCCGAAAGTCATGGAAATTTTATCAAGAGAACTTCAGATTCCCTATGAAGATATTACCAAGAGAGGAGAGGATACGAATATAGTATTAGGGAAAACTAAAGATAGAATTTTAAACCAAATCGAAGAGCAAAGGTAATGAGCAATGAAGGAATACAAGACAGATGTAGCAATTATTGGTGGGGGTTCAGCAGGATTGGCTGCGGCCATTATTATAAAGAAATCTGGATTGGATGCCCTCATACTTGAGAGAGATAGGGAATTGGGCGGTATTACTCTTCAATGCATACATAATGGATTTGGAATACACGAATTTAAAGAAGAACTTACCGGACCAGAATTCGTACAACGATTTATCAATGAAGTGAAGCACTTAGAGATTCCCTACAAGTTAGATACAATGGTCATAAAGATTGAAAAAAATAAGACAATATATGCGGTAAATAATAAAGAAGGGCTCATTAAGGTCATTCCTAAAGCCATCATATTAGCCATGGGGTGTCGTGAAAGAACACGAGGTAATATCAACATGCCAGGATTCAGACCTGCGGGAATATATACCGCTGGACAAGCTCAAAGGTTTGTAAATGTAGAAGGATACTTACCAGGAAATACCTATGTTATTTTAGGTAGCGGCGATATAGGGATGATCATGGCTCGCAGATTGATTTGGGAAGGTTGTAAGGTTAAAGCAGTTGTTGAAATACAACCTACTGTTAGTGGACTTTTAAGAAATGAGGTACAATGCCTTGAGGACTATGATATTCCTCTCATCACGAGTTATACTGTTACAAAAATACATGGAAGGCACAGGGTAAAAGGAGTCACCATTTCAAAGGTAGATCGACAATTTGATAGGATCATTGGAACAGATCGATTTATCGAGTGCGATACTTTATTGTTGTCCGTAGGATTAATTCCTGAAAATGAATTATCTCATAATGCAGGTGCAGAACTATCGTCAAATGGCGGTCCAATCATCGATAACAACTTAGAAACAGAAATTGAAGGGATGTTTGCTTGTGGTAATGTACTTCAAGTTCATGATTTAGTTGATTTGGTTGTTGCCGAAGCAAAAAGGGCAGGTATCAATGCTATTGAATACATTAAAAATCGGTACGGTAAAAACCTAAAAAAAAAGGATAAAATAAAATGCCTCACTGGCGAGAATGTTAATTATATTAAACCCGATTTGATCAATAAATCTGATATTTCTAAGGAAATAATATTTTCATTTAGAGTCCAAAGACCAGAGAGAAGAATCCTCATTCAATTCAAAGATGAAAATAACAATATCGTGTTTAAGAGAAAGAAAAGATATGTAATCCCAAGTGAGATGATAGAACTCAATATTAATTTAGGGGAAAGTGGAGCTTCTGATGAAACGAAGACCATAAAAGTTGAAGTAATACCTCAACCAGAAGTATTGATTGACAATAATGATTAATAATAAAGAGAGGTGTTTAGCAAGATAATGTCAAAAACAATTCCTGAAGAAGAAAAAACAGTAAGATGCATAGTATGCCCAACTGGTTGTGAAATTCATGTAAAAAATGTAAAGGGTGAGCTCATAATTGATGGACATACATGTAATCGAGGAGAAGAATATGCTAAGGATGAGTTCATCGCTCCAAAAAGAATTCTTACCTCCACAATGAGAGTAAATAACGGGCTTCTCCCGTTAATTCCAGTTCGGACCAATCAACCCGTGCTTAAAGAACAACTAAATAATATTTTAAAAGAAATTGCCAAAAAAATTGTTAATGCACCAATAAAAATGGGGGACGTGCTCATAGAGAACGTGCTGGATCTTGGTGTTAATATTATCGCTAGTCGTGATTTGATTAGGGTTTAATCTATTTTATATACCTTTTATTATTGATAATAAATGACTGGATATGAAAATCCCGAATTAGATGAAGTTTATAAAGTCAACGATAACCTATATATCGGTGCCTATTGGCCCAGGTTAAATTTTGATAGGCTTAATAAAGAAGGAATTACTGCGATTGTTAATTTAATGGAACAATGTTATTATAGACCGCCAATGCGCAAGTTTAAGTATTTATATAAAGGATTTCCAGATAATACATACCCGTCTCACGAATATTTGGATGATATCTTAAATTTCATTGATACACATGTTAAAAAAAAAGGAGGAAAAGTGCTAGTTCATTGCGCAATGGGGATATCAAGAAGTGGTGGAATTATCATCGCCTACCTCTTAAAAGAAAATAAAAATTGGAGCTGGAATGATGCTCTGAATCATGTCAGAAAATCACGAGAAATTTATCCCTCAATTGAAATAAAAGAATCAATATTGGATTATTTCGAATCAATAGAAGGATCTCGAAGAGAACCTTAATGTTTTTTGACCTTGTTTTCAAAAAGTGAAATAATTAAATCGTTTAATTAATTTTGTAATTTAATTATTATAATTATTATAAACAAGGTGTAAAAAATGGGAAATTTATCAAGAAAAATTGCTTTGGTTGGAGCAGGAATGAGTAAATTTGGACAACATTTTCCCACGAAACGAAATCCTGATCTCTGGATTGATGCCTGGATCAATGCGGTAGAAAATGTCGACAATGGGATTGAACCTAAGGATGTTGATGCGTGTTATGTTGGAAATTTCACGGCAGATCTATTTAATCATCAAGGTCACTTAGGCCCCAACATGGCAAATCTTGTTGGTCTCACCCCAAAACCCGCTCCTCGATTTGAAGGAGCCTGTGCCAGTAGCGGAATTGCCTTGAGAGAAGCATTACTCGCAATTGCTTCAGGCGTGCATGATGTCATTGCCGTTTGTGGTGTAGAAACGATGTCAGAGGTTCCAACAACGATGGTCACTGATGCACTATCAGCGGCTGCGGATACGACCTATGAATATCCTGCAGGCGCAACTTTTCCAGGTCTGTATGCGGCCATTGCATCTGCACACTTTCATGAGTATGGCACTACCCCTGAAGACCTTATGAGAGTTGGAATAAAAAACCATGAGAATGGAAAGGAAAATCCATATGCGCAAATGCAACAAACCATTAAAGAAATAATGGAGAGTAAAAAAGCCAGACTGATAAGTCAAGGACAAGAGGCTCCAGAATGGAAGGATGAGATTGATTTTCTTTCTAGCTCTGCAAATCCATATATTGCTTCACCATTAAGGTTATTTGATTGTTCTCTAATAACTGATGGAGCCGCTTGTTTGTTTCTAGCAGCTGAAGATGTCGCTAAAAAATTTACTGATACTCCTATATGGATTACTGGAACAGGACAAGGAAGTGCCGCCTTATCATTACATGACAGGAATAGTCTAACAAGTTTTATTGCTACGAGGGAAGCCTCGAGACAAGCATATCAAATGTCCGGCCTCTCTCCAAATGATATCCAAATAGCAGAAGTTCATGATTGCTTTACCATTGCTGAAATTTTAGCAATGGAGGACTTAGGTTTTTATGAAAAAGGTAAGGCTGCCGAAGCTGTAAAAAATGGAGAATCTAAAAGAGATGGTGCCCTCCCTATTAATACCTCTGGGGGATTAAAGTCAAAAGGGCATCCCGTAGGAGCTACTGGTGCGGCTCAAGCTGTTGAAATCTTCAAACAAATGAGAGGAAAAGCTGAAAGAAATCGTCAAGTAAAGATCAATGTTGAGCGTGCTTTGACTCATAATTTAGGAGGATCAGGGGGAACGTGTGTAGTTACCATTTATCAAAAGTAATGGAGGCTATAAAATGTCTGAAAACAATAAAGAAATAACGGTTTATAATTATTTAGATTATTTAAATAAAAAAATCTTAATGGGTTCGAAATGCAAAAAATGTGGAGAACTTTTTGCCCCTCCAAGAAGGCTCTGCTCTGCGTGTAGCTCTACCGACGTGGAGTGGGTAAAAATGTCTGGTAAAGGTACCTTGGCAGCCTATTCATGTATCGGAGTCGGTAGCAAATTCTTCGTAGATAAAGGCTACTCAATGAAAAGACCTTATTGTTTTAGTGTCGTAAAACTCGATGAGGGTCCAATGATTTCTGGGCAATTAGTAGGGGTTGATGCGACTAAACCAGAATCTATAAAAATTGGCACGCCGCTAAAAGTGAATTTTTTAGAAACAGAAGTAACTGGAGATGAACCACGGATAGATTTAGGTTTTGAACCTGCTTGATCATTCTAACCCTTTTTTTAATATTTTTATCACCTTTTCTTTTTTGAGTTATTTTTGAACCATTTCCTTCAATTATTTATTTCAAAAAATATATTTAGACAAATTTCTACTATAACTTTACACAATAAAAATATTTAATTTAATAGAGGAAAATCTATCATGTCTGAATTTGAACAAAATGTTTTAAAAATGTTAAATGATATAAACCAAAAACTTGATAAAGTCTTAAAAATGGGCGAGGCACCTAAAATCTCGATATCTCCTGATGTATCGCATACTCCAACTCCTGCGGTTCCTAAGCACGAGGTTCCCGATTCAAGCACCACTCCTAAAACGTCTCTGGTCAGCCCTTCTGCATTAGTTGAAAGACAAGCTGAAATAGAAAAAGCTATTGAAAAGCCCCCAGTGGAAGGTAGGCGAACGTGCCCCAATTGTGGTGGAACGTCATTTAATGCCGTGGAAGATAAAACGCAATTACTCAGCGCCATGGGTGGTATTAAAATATATACGAAAAAGAATATATGCAGGGGATGTGGAAATGAAGTTCCCTAATTTTTTTTTTAATTTTTCATCTATTAGAATTACAGTAAAGAATTGTTAGAAAAAATTAGAAATCCATAAGTATTGATAAAAATAGCTTAATAAATTTTATTAAAATGAGAAAAACAAGAACGTAGATAACGAGAGTCCAATATTTTCAGGAAAAAAAAGAAAAAAAATGCAGTCAAATTTTTTTAAATGAAATTTAACATGTTTATCTGGAATTACGAGTCAGTTGTAAAGAATATCTTCCCGTCAAGATGAACCATATTAGAGTTGAGAGCACGTTTAACCACTCAAAAAAGTTCCACCAGATATTTTGTGCAACGAATGGGATGAAAATCGCAACTTTTTCGTCAATAGGTAGATATAAAATGGCATTCATTACCTCCATGTTGCTAAGAAATCCAAGTGAGAAGATAGCGAATGGTATGACCTCTCCAATCATTATAACGGTGAATATTACCTGCACTTTACTCCATTTTTTACTGAAAATCATCGAGAGTGTAAATAGTATTGCGAAGATGATGGCAAAGAAAAAATAGATAAATGCTCCTATCAAATGCCAGAAGAATTCAGGTTGTGTTTTCACATTACCCCAAATTGAAACATTAAACAGACCAATCACTGAAATTATTGCGGTTATCATGCCTAAAGTGTTGAGTAGGTTTCGAAGTCTTGCGCGTTCAGCTCCTCTTTTAGCCCATAAAATACGCATTAGGTAGAGTATGTACGGCGCCAGCAAGCATCCTAAAACGATCAATCCAATCCTAAAGACGGGTTCTGAACCGTTAGGTCCCCATCCTAAACTGCTGACAGCGTAATTAAAGATATTATAGGGTTCGGTTAATGAGTGTAACAAAGCAGATAAAAAAAACACTGAAAATCCGAAAATGCTTCCAATAAATGCCCAATAATCCCCAGGAATTATTCCATAAAATTTATCTAAAGTTTTTTTAATAGATTGCATGATTCTATTTTGGTTTTATTGCATATAAAATTTGAAAAAAGATCTGTACTTTCATTTCAGTTTCATCGTAATTATTGATTCATGTCATCTTTAATTTCTAAGAGAAACATATTTAAGCAATTACATACTTCACAAATTTAAACTATCTATTGAAGAGTGATTTAATGAGTATATTGTTAGATAAGTTAAAAGGATTGATTGGAACCAACGAGATACAATCAATTATCAAGGAATTTAGCGATACGATCGATGCAGAAAAAAGATTAGTTAAAGAATCAAAAGAGCGAATTATTAGCCTCATGGCTTATTCTAAAGTTGAAACCCCAACGCTAAGAGAAGCAATCGAATCACTGGGAAACACTTTTGAGAATATTGATAATGCTAGAGAAGAAAAAATAGATCAAATGCTTGAAAAATTTATAAAACCTCTAAATATATTGTTAGAAGAATTTAAAACCTTATCAGCAGAAATAAGAGAATCAGATAAAGCAAAAAAGGATTTAGATAAAGCTAAATCGAAATTGTCAAAACTTAAAGCAAAACCGAAAGATAAACTAAAACCTGGACAAGTTGAAGGTGCAGAAAATGCAGTTAGTGATGCTGAAAAAGAGGTTAAAAATAAAGAAAAAGAAGCAAAAGAAGCAAGCGAAAAATTTAATCGAAAGAAATTGGAAACAATGAAAGCCGTTTTAGAGGATATAATCACGATCGAGAAAGAATTTCATGAAAAAGTAATAGGTTTCATGACGAATGCCAAGAAAAAGACCGATGCCATCGATATTGAGGAGAAACCTGCTGAAGTGCCACAATAAATGAATGATGTGGTTTTTTATGTTTTATTATTTTTTTTAATATCTAATTTTTATGTTTTAAAGGGATCTCTGAATTGCATTTCATAAAGATGGTGGTAAAATCCTCCTTGTTTGATTAAATCTTGGTGTGTTCCTTGTTCGATTATTTTGCCTTGATCCACTACAACAATTCTATCAGAATTGATAATCGTGGACAATCTATGGGCAATTGAAATGCTCGTCCGTCCCTTTAACAAGGTTTCCAAAGCTTGTTGGATTAATAATTCTGAATAGGGATCTATACTTGAAGTTGCCTCATCTAAAATTAAAATAGGAGGATCGGCGATTAAAGCCCGGGCAAAGGCAATAAGTTGACGTTCACCTCCGGAAAGCTTATTTCCTCTCTCTCCAACTTCCGTATCGTAGCCATTTTCAAGTTCTATTATGAAATCATGAGCACTTACTTTCTTAGATGCTTGAATGACTTCTTGATCACTTGCATCTAACTTTCCATATCGTATATTATCCATTATTGTTCCAGAAAACAAGAAGTTTTCTTGAAGGACAATCCCCATTTTTTGTCTCAAGCTCTCAATTTTAACCATTCTAATATCGATTCCATCAATTTCAATACATCCATTTGAAGGATCATAGAATCTACTTAATAACTTGATAATCGTGCTTTTTCCTGCCCCCGTATACCCAACTAGGGCTAACCTTTCTTTTTCTTCTATCTTTATATTTATTTTTTTTAATATAGGATTATTTTCTTCGTAAAAGAAATCTACATCTCTATATTCTATTATTCCATTAATCCCATCTAATTCGATGGCGTTTTCTTCTTCCTTTATAGATGCTTCTTGATCAAGTATTTGAATAATGCGAGCACTTGCTGCAATGGAATTTTGGAGGAGGGTAAAAAAACTTATGAGAGAAAATAAAGGCTCAAAGAACTGGAATACATAGAAAATGAAGGCAACTAGCGACCCTTGTGTCATCAATCCCTCTCTTATTAGCAATCCGGCGGTAAAAAATAATATACCTAATGCGATCGTAATCACAAATATGATGAGTCCTGGAATAAAAGCCATTAATTTCCCTGCCTTTATAGTTGTTTCACGTTCAAGTTTCGTGGAATTTTTGAATTCTGACAAATTTTCCTGTTCAACGGCAAAAGAATGTATGATTCTCATTCCCATAATTGATTCATCTAAACTGCTTGTTACCGTAGATATCCGATCTCTCAATTCCTTGAAATATTTACGTGCTTTTTTAAAGAGAAGGCTGCCAACTAAGAAAGTTGAAGGTGCTATGATAAAGGACACCAAGCTTAATTGCCAGCTCAGCAAAAACATTAAAATTAATGCTCCAAATATGAGAAAAATATTTCCTATCACCATCAATAATCCAGAATGTATCAATTCTTGAATCGTGTCCACATCATTGGTAAGATATGATATCTTTTTTCCTGCAGTCTTATCCTTTCCTTCATGATAATCGAGCCCGAGTTCTTGAAATCTCACGAATAATTCATGCCTTAAATTATACATTGTAATAGTCGCAAGTTTAGAAATGATATAACCTTGCACAATTCTCGATAATACTCCCACTACAGTAAAAATGAAGAATAAAATTCCTAAAATAAAGATCAGTTCCAAGTTTCCACTGGGTGCTCCATAATTTCCTCCAAGCCCCTCATCAATTAAAATTTTAAAAATTAATGGAGTAAACCAACTAAATACGACTGTTAAAAAGATAAAAAACACTAAGAGATAAACATTTTTTCGATTCTTGATTTTGATGTACTTATAAAGCTTTCTAATGACCTGTAAAAGTGTTAAGTCGTATTTCTCCTTTATAGATGTTAACTTTACCTTTTCTTCGTGTTCCTCCTCCATTTTTACCTCCTATCCTCGATTCTTAATGTTGAATATAACTTGTAGTAAATCCCCGTTTTTTGACCAATTAATTCCTCATGAGATCCAACTTGCTTAATTTCTCCATGATCAAGAACGACAATTTTATCAGCGTTTCTTACACTAGATAATCGTTGGGTAATGAGGAATATCGTTCTTTTTTCAAAAACCTTCTTAAAATGCTGTTGAATGAGATATTCCGTATCAACATCAACCGAACTGGTCGCATCATCTAAAATCAATATTTTTGGATTTATCGCTAAAGCACGAGCTATCTCCATTCTTTGTTTTTCTCCTCCAGACAACGTGGTCCCTCTTTCACTTACTCTTGTTTCATATTTTTCTGGTAACTCTTCTTCAATGAAATCATGAATATTAGATGATATTGCTGCCTCTTGAATTTCCCTCAAACCAAGATCTCTTTTTCCAAATGCAATATTTTCTTTAATCGTGCGAGAAAATAATAATCGATCTTGTGAAACATGACCAATTTGGCTACGGAGTGATTTAAAGGTAACATCCTTGATGTTAGTACCATCAACTAGAATCTCACCCCTTGAAACATCATAAAATCTTGGAATTAAATTAACCAGTGCCGTTTTCCCAGAACCTGTTGCTCCTAGGATTGCAACATTTTCTCCAGGTTTAACATGAAGGTTGATATCTTTTAGATTGTAATGATCCTTTTGATCATTAAATGAAAAATATACATTTCTGAATTCAATTTCACCCTTGATTGGTGGTAATTCGAGGGCACCTTTTTTTTCCTCAACAATTACTTTTGAATTTAGAATATTGGTTACTCTATCACAAATTTCGCTAATTTGAGGCATGTTGCCGATGAATCGAGATATATAATATAATGGTTCTACCGAAAAATTCATCAAAAGTATGAATGCAAATAAATCTCCAAAGCTAATATGATCTATAAAAACAAAAAATCCTCCCATAAGTAATACAATGAGAAACGCAATATTATCAATAAGGTATATGATAGGGTCAAAAGTTGCCTGCAGTTTAATAATTTTCATGGAATCCCTAAAAAATCTCTCATTTACTCGTGTAAATTTTTTAATCTCATGGTCTTCTCTAGCAAATGACTTAACAACTTGAACACCTTGAATATTTTCTTGAATTTTATGAGTCAGATCCGCATATGTCTCCCTTGATTTTTTGTAAACTGGCCTCATTTTATTTCGATATCTAAGGAGCACAAAAAAAAGCGGAGGGGATGTAATTAAAACGAAGGTAGCAAGTTGAACATTAATAATAAATAGGAAAACAAAACTAAATATAAATGTAGTTAATTGCCTTACAAAAAACTGCAAATTATTGCCTAAAAACTCTTTTAGGTTATTTATATCACTGGTCGTGCGTGATATCAGCTCTCCAGTTTTATTATCATCAAGCCATCTAAAACTCATAATTTGAATAGTTGAAAAAAGATCATTCCTTAAATTATTAATCACTTTAGCTCCAATGACCCTATTAATAAAGATCCTCACACCAAAAATAATTCCAACAATCATTTGAATGAATAGAATGATAACGAAAATTAGAAATACATCCGAAATTAATTCAGAAGGATTTATTAAAATATCCATAATTGGTCCTAAAAACAATGGAAAGGTTAAAAAAAGGATGGATTGGATGATCCCAGAAATTAAGACAAAGAGAAAAGGGGTTTCATATTCCCAGAGATAGCTTAATATTTGCCTGAGGCTTGATTTATATTCCGTATTGAGAAACTTCTCTCTCCTTTCTAGAAACTTCTCTCCAAGATCTTCTCCCATTATTATTTATTATAATTAAAAAATAAAAATTAATTAGTTTTTTTAATTTCATATCCAAAAAATGGGATAGGTTTTTAATTCTCTTTAACTTTTAAATAATAATTTCGTTAAATTACCTAAATTATAATTCTATAAACTGCATGACATGCATTTTAGTGTAAAAAATGGATTACAGTATGTTAAAAATTTTATTTTAAACAACTTTACTAACATTAAGGTTCCATATTCTGCACAATTTGAATTAACATTGCGATGCAATGGAAAATGTTCATTTTGTTCCATCCATCGCTTACCAACATCATTTCTGAAAGAAAAAAACGAAATGACTACTCGAGAAGTAAAAAAAATAATATCTGATATTTCACAAATGGGCATTCTTGCATTATCTTTTACGGGGGGAGAACCAACTTTAAGAAAGGATTTGCCCGACTTAATCTATCATGCTGGAGTTAATTATGATTTTATCACGGGGTTGGCTACTAATGGATATCTCCTCCCGGAATTATTTAAAAAAAATGATTTAAAGGGATTGGATTATATCTTACTTTCTCTTGACTATCCTAATGCACCCTTGCATAATAAAATGAGGGGTTTGAAAGTATTTGATAGAGTTATAACCTCAATTAAATTAGCAAATGAGAGGAACATTAAAGTCATTATCAGCACGGTCGTCATGAATGATAATCTAAAATATCTCCGTGAAATGTGTGAATTAGCATCGAAATATGGTTGCTCGATTGAGATGTATCCCTGTGAAGATATCATTCGTGTTTTTCCAGAAAAAAGCTATCAAGTAGAAAATGTAAAAGAACTCATCCCGGATATATCCATCTGGGCTAATATAATAAGATCATTGAGAAAAGAATATAAAAATATTCTTACTGATCCTTTCAGTGTTGAAATGATTGAAAAGGGGGGTTTTGGAGGGTATCCCAATTATCATCAAAATCTCCTGAGATGCCACGTCGCTGAAGCATACTTGTTCATACGATGTGATGGACTTGTGGATTATCCCTGTAAAATTCATCCCATTCATAGTATCAATTCATTAAAATACTCCGTTTCCAAAATATATCATTCTCAAGAAGTACGAGAAGTAATGGAAAAACATGATGACTATGAATTTTGCGATGGATGCCGGTTAGGATGTGCTATCGCCTCCTCGATGCCTGCAAGATGGAAAACGGTATATGCAAAATACATCAAGGGATTCTTAGATGGAAATTTAACTTGAAAAAAAGTAGAAAAAATTTAAGTAATAAAGATTTTCTTTAATTGGTCGTGAAATTATGACAAATGCAATAGTAATTCTATTGGTATTGATTTTTACCATTATAATGATTAGCACTGGAATGCTTTTTAACAAGATTTGGGGCTTGAAAAGTCAAAATGTAGTGGATTTAAAAGAGAAATTTTCTAATCTCCAAAAACGAATGGTTAATGCTCAAAGAACAGGAGATCCCTATGAGATGCGACAATTACAACTAGAAGTAAATTTCTTGGCAAAATCAATGATGAAAAAACAATTTTTACCCTTATGTGCAAGGTGCATCCTTTTCTTTGGAGTTTATATAATTCTTGATGTTTTTGTGTTTTTTGATTATCGTACTGGCCTCCTGCCTTTTCCTATTCTATTTTTTGGCGATGGATGGATTAGTTTATACTTTTTATTTTCAATAGGATTTTTCTTGCTCATTTATGGATGCAAATGGCTCTATAGAAAGGTGACAGGCAAAGAAAAAAAGAAAGGGTTCGGAATTAGGTCTTTACTTAATGATCTATCAATAAATCCACCAAACACCTACTCTGGAGGTCCCTCAGTTATGCTTGATTCATCATCTTCTGAGTATTCCATTCAGAATAAAGATCAAGAATTCATCAGCGAAGATAATGAAGATATCGGGTCACCTGATAGTCGGTGGAAGGACAAGTTACAAAAATAAATCGTGATGAGTGATATACATGGAAAATGGCTCCAAAAATAAAAAGAAATCCTTTAATATTCTTAGGGAAAAAAAAGTCCAGAAACAATTTATGCTTTACATAGTATTTGCGGTCTTTATGATAATTTTAAATTTAATAATCCAACATGTCAACTTATTCTTTGCTCCAATTATTTGTAAAAACCTGGGAAACATTGAACTCATTCGCGTTTTCTATTGCAGTGACATCCCCATACGCATGAGTGAATTTGTAGGGCAAGTTTTAGCCGTGGGCATCACGGTTATAATAAAGTTTTTACTAGATAAATTTTTCGTGTTTAAAACTTTAAAAAAAATCAAGGAAACCTCCAGAGAGTTTACAATATACTTCATATTTTCTATATTAGCGACATTATGGAATATTGGGGCTCAGTTGGTTTTATCAAATATATTCCATTTCTATTGGTTTATAAGTGCTATTATAGCATTAACTACTGGATATATCCTCCGATTCTTTTTAGACCGGAAGTATACCTTTAAAAAGTTCGAGAGTAGTGAAAAATAAATCTTCCGGTGAGTGCATTTTTTCAACATTTAAATAAAAAAATTTAATAGAACGGGATGTGATTTATAAATATATGCCCGAAGAACATGAGGATGACGATCGATCCATTATTGATGCGCTTTCATCACTTGGTTGGCAAGAAGAGCGAGAAGAGGAAGAAGAAACAGCAGAAGAAGACTCGATTGTTGAACAATATAATTTCTTGAAAGAACAATATAAAAAGATTCAAGAAGATCTTTCTGAAAAAGCTTGTCAAGTAGATAATTTAAACAGAACTCTTCAAGATCTTACGCGCGATAAAGAGGAAGCCATTCAAAACGTTGAAGGGCAAGCGATCGAGATCAAAAATCTCCTTCAAGCCATTGAAAATGATAAGGATCATTCAAGGAAACTTATTGAGGAAAAAAATAAGACCATTGAAGAACTAAAACAAGATATTCAGGATTTGACACAGAGTGCTCAAGTTCAAGACTCTCAAGGGGAATCTATTAACCAACTAACAGAAATAATAAATAGCAAGGATCAAGAAATTGAACAGTTATATGCACAATTATATGAGCAAAAGAACCAGATTGAAGAAATCAACTCAATACGCACGGATCGAGAACAAAAGATAAGAGATGTGACCTCTCAACTTGAACAAGTTTTGTCCCAACAATCGGAATATCAAAATCACCTACAGCAAAAAGAAGATAAAATCACTCAATTATTAGAGCAAGTTCACTATCTTGAAAATGATACAATTCAAAAATCTAAATATGACAAGCTCGAAGTATTAATTGAAAAAAAAGATGAGATCATAACGGAAAAAGAAAAAAACATTTTTGAATTAAATAGCACTCTTAACTCAGCCAATCAAAAAATAAAAAATCTTCAACAACAAATTGAAACATTCAGCTTAGTTAAAAAAGATCTCGAGATTAAAGAAACACGAATTAAAGCATTGATAAGTGAAATCGGAGAATTACAGCACCAAGTGGAGTCAAAGTCGGAAATTATAAACACGCTTGAGGAAAAATTGAACCAAACACGAGAAATAATGGAAAAACACAAAAATGATTCGAAAGCATTAGATCAAAAAGAATTGGAGATAAAAAAATTAAAACAAGACTATAAGGATACCAGCGAAAGATTCCTTGAGGCTGAACAAATAGAAGAACGAATTTTATCCGATCTACAGAAAGTAAAAGATAAAAACCTTGTCTTAGAGTCGAAACTTGAAGAGAAAGAAAAAGAAATGATAGAACTCAAGAAAAAGATCAAATTATTACGCAGGGATTTATTTAAACCTTAATCATAATACTAAGAACCAATAAAAATAAAATAGTATAAATAATAAAAAAAAGGTAATTAAAAAAAACAGGATTTTTTTTTATTTTTCTCGCCACTCACGTCCGCATTCACCACATTTGTATTTTTTTCCATACATGCGGGGATAATCGAGTATGATATTACCCTTGTCTACGGATTCATGGATCATGGCCTTATCTTCCATACCACAATTAGGGCATTTCCGCCTTCCTTCTGGTTTTTCAATTGTTAATATGTCACTATCATTCGCTCCAGGGATACCAGGTCCTGCTGAAGAAGCACTTATTTCCTTTTTCATTTCATTTGGTGAATAACTAGCATCAAAAACTTTTGATTTTGTTTCTTTTACGATCGTAGCAGCAGTTTTATCAGCAGCAGATTCAGGTTCCAAGTCAGATTCAGCAGATAATTGTATGGCATCGGATTCTAAATATCTTTCCCCTTTTTCTAATGCACTCCGAAATTCCTCATCTTCGCCCTCTTCAAAAATTACTTCATTTTGGGACCCTGCTCTCTCCGCATCAATTTGCCTGGCCCATTGCCCTGATTTTACTTTTTCTTTTATATTACAGTTCGCTCCGTGCCATACATATACTTTCGTGCCCATATCTAACACAAAACAGTCCTCAGAATCCAAGGATTCTTTAGAATAAGGTACTTGAATCAATTTCATAGCATTTATATCTTCGAATTCTTCTGAACTCACTCGATAGAGCATGTTAACATGCTCGGTGAACCCTGCGAAGTCCCCCGTCATTACATCTTTTAACATGCTCCTGGCAATATTTTTTTCAACAATTTTCATTGCTCCCATAGGAGCGATGAGTTTTAAAAATTCAGCAGTTTCTTGACCTTGATCGACCGTGATGATTTTTGCAGCACCGCCTCTTTCTTGATCCAATCGACGAGCTTGAGCCGCCCCACCTGTCTTCTCATCCACGCTGCATTTACTTCCAATCCAGATGAAAATGGTGTTTTCAGCATCAATTACATACACGTCCCCCGTGGAAAAGACGGAATTATGGATCTCCTTGAGTTCTCCTTAGTCAATTATAAAGATCTTCATAAATAA
>DXJM01000285.1 GCA_019057355.1 Promethearchaeota archaeon
ATTCGAGTGTCTTGCAATAACTAGGTCTAGGAATGAAGCATTTCCAATGGATTTTTCGGTTTATAAAATATTGATCGGAAAAAAAATAAAAAAAAAATTAGAGAGAAAACAGGCTTATTGTTATTCCTAAGAAAAATCCTAAGATAAATGCCAAGATAATGTAGATTATAAATGCGATCACGACTATTCCTATGGCCGTGACAAAACCCGTTGAATGCCTGACACTTATAATAGCGAACATGATGATAACTCCTATGACTAAACCTATTATCCCAAATATGGAAGAAATAGCTACAACAACCGTGCAAACTAAAACGGTTATGAATACCTGCCCAAAATTTTTATTCTTTGCTTTATCTACAAATCCTATCGCGATCTTCAGGACAAGAGTTATCACGAGTAGGAATATGATAAAGAGTAAAATTGCAAATAATACCCCCGCAGGCGTGCTCAAGTTGTCTATCCAAGATAATATCATTTTAGATTCCTCAATTTTTTTTATTCATGGTAGTATTTAAAATTTACAGTTGATGATGTATTCTTCTTAGGTATTTTTGTTTTTAAATAAAGATTTTTCCTCTTGAAAAATAATCTTTTCAATCGCTAGTCATTCATTGGAAAGGATTTCTACCATTAATATAATTCAGGCTTAATCCGGCTCAAATTTCAAACGGTTCAAAAGTTTTACAAATTGATCCAGAACTAATATATTTATTTTTTATTTGGCAATGCGAACGTTCTTCCTCAAAATATACACAATTTTGGCACGTCAATTCGTATCTTTCAAGTTTCCTTTTTATTTCTCTCAGTTTTTCGGGAACAATCCCCTTACTGAGTCCAATTTTGAGTTTTTCAAGTGACGTGGCAGTAATTTTACAATATATGATGTTGGGAGAGGGTGGATCGCGAACGTGTATTAATGGAATGCCCTCTGAACTTTTTGATATTTTAAGACCTTGTTGACCATATCCACACTTGCACTGGTTTTTTTTCAATAAATTTCCGCATTCTGGACAAAAATCAACCATTAAATTCACCTGACGACGAAATTTTAAAAAACATTTTATTGATATTCGAATCTTCTAATGATTCGCAGTAATTATTATTTACTGCTTACTGCTCTAATCATATTTGCTCTAATATGATTCAGCTAGTTACTCCTGATGCTCATTTAGATAATCATCTAAAAAAATATCGAATAGTACTTCATCATAATATTCGTTATTCATGTAAAATTGATTTTTTCTAACACCAATTTTCTTGAATCCCATGCTTTCATAAAGGTATAATCCTCGTTTATTAGTAGAAAAACAACTCAGGATGATTTTCTCCTTGTTATGGAGTCTTTTTGCCTCTCGAATGGCGATATCGATTAAAAGACGACCTATGCCTGTATCTCGGTATTCTTTTCTCACGATTATTCCTAGATTAAACACGTGAGTTGCTGCTTCCCATTGTAAATTAGACAGTTCACATTGTCCAACTATGTGTTTGGGAGATTTTAAATCGAGGTTTTCGGCAATAATGCACATCTCATTTTCTTTTTTTAAATTATCAAACCATGCTTTCTTTTCCCATTCCGTTTCTACGGGTGTTAACACCGGGAGAAATACTGCTTCTTTTAAAACTGAGTTGAAATTGTCCCAGATGCCAAAAATATCTGCTTTTTTCACGTGGCGAAACATTATGTTTACTTTTTCTCGAGTTGTTAACACAAATTCTAGGACTTTTTTCATTATTGTAAATGATGTGTTTTTTTTTAGTTTGTTTAAGCTCATTTCTCTTGTTGATAAGAAAATGAATATAAAAATATAATATTAAAGTTCAATCTCAGATTCATGACTCTTTAACCTCGTTAGCTAAATATATTTATCATTAGCTATTGTCAAATATTTTAAATTTTTTTTGTTTTTCATTATTCCATGCAATAATATCATTAAATTACTTTATTTGATAAATTTTATTTCACTTTTTATTGTAAGAACCGTCAAGAGAGCATTAAACAAATCATTTTAAATATATCCTGTTCATATTATTGGATGATGGATTTAGTAAGTGAAAATTAATAAAATTTTGATTACCTGGAAAACAAGAATGAAATGGGAATTTTAGGAAATAACACCTAATTGATATTTAAACTAGCTCTTTATGCTCTTCTTCCCTGATGGATTTTTTTTTCTTGGACTTTTAGCTATTAGTGGTTACTGTTGAAGCATCTAATTGGACTGATCCTTCCTTCAATCGTGTTTTTTTACTAATATCATTAGTCATATTCCTTGCTTGTCTTAACCTCGTACCGATATTAATGAAAATTTCAATATGGACGGCTCCAAGGAAACTTATAAATGTTCATGCCGAAATAAGAAAGAATACTCCCATGCAGCTTTTTTCTGTCGTGATCTTTCGTAGAATTTTCCCTATCGGTATTTTTTCCTATTTTTTTTTGGTACATGATTGAAGGTGTCCTCTTGTTGGATAAAGATTATAGATCCAATAAAAAAAAAGATTATAAAATAATTTTTATAACTAAATTGTTTATCTTATTATTATGGAGAAACAAGAGGATGATGATTCTCAAAGAAAAAAGGCAGATGCGGAAAAGCTCAAGAGTTACATTGATGAAATGGCTAAAGGGCAAAAAGCCCCAATTGCAAAAGATTTAGTCATATTAAAGCACGTGGAAACGAAGAAACAAATGGTAAGTCAAGATGCTAAAAATTTAGCAGATGCAATAAAAGAAATAGAAGGATTTAAAGAAAAATCCGATGAGCTAACAAGTGATGAACTCACGATACTTGAAGCTTTTGAAAAAAAAAGGTTATTTTTATCGCGAATAGCGATTATCGTGAATCAAAGCCGCGTGACAATGGGAATGGAGGGGTTTAATAAATCCGAATTGGAAGAGATTCTCAATAATCTCATTGCCAAGGGATATTTGGAATCTCAAGTTGTAAATGATAACGTTGTCTATATTCTCACAGAAAAAGGTGAAGAACGCATTCAATAAAGAAAAAATTTTGAAAATAGAAAACTTCTTTAGTCTTTTTTTAATAAAAGGTTCTTGATTGGTATATCAGCAAATTCTCCAGAAGGATATTCTCTTCTAAGAGTCAGGGGCAGAATTCTTGATTTCAACTCCAACTGGGCAATTTTTATGGGATCAATTACCTTTTTTGGTTTTTCAACCAATATTGGGGCTCCAAAGCTAATTTGAAGTGCTCTCGCTCCAACGATTCTAGCTTTTTCATATCTTGTGAGAAAAATCGAACCGATTTCATTTTCAATATCAACCTGTGTCTCTTCATCTAAATGCTTGCGATATTTAGCCACACTTCTCAAATATTTTTTAACATCTTTGTATTTTTTTCTCAATTCTCTTGATTCTAAGAAACTCGACACGATAAACCTTACCTAAGAAAAAGTAGTTACTATGTACTACATGGGCTAAAATATATGTTTTTTGGTTTTTAGCACGAGAAAAAAAATATGCGTGGAGGGGGGAGATTCCCCTCGATAAGATATTTAAAGAAATTTGAACCCCCGATCTACACGGTTTACTCCTGAGTTATCAGAGTGAGCGTTTAACGTCTTTCATATCATCTTTATGAAAAAAGTCGTCATGCCACTAGACCATCCACGCGAAATTTGAATAATATGTATAAATAAAATAGATTAGGTTAAAAATTTATCCAAAAGATAATTGAATGCAAATTCCCGATTTTCTAGTAATCTTTACCTTATTAAGAAGTTATCAATTGAATTTAAGAGATTCGATGGGCTCTAGTATATTATATACTTTTAATCCGTTTCAAATAGTTACCCTACCCGATAGTTATTGTTGATGATAACTCAAGTAAAGAAAGAAGACTTCATTTCTCATCCCCTAATAAAGGATAATGCGATTATTCGGCGAACGTATCAAGAAAATATTTTCATCAATTGTCTTGATAAAAATTCATTAGTCGTGATACCTACAGGTTTGGGAAAGACTATAATCGCATTAATGCTAGTTGTTCATAAATTGACGAATAAACCGGATTCAAGGGTTGTATTTCTCGCCCCTACAAAACCTTTAGTTGAGCAACATTACACTTCCTTCTTGAATCTCACTAAAATTGACCCCGATTCCCTGAAGGTAGTGACGGGAGCAATTGTTCCTGAAAAGAGAAAAGAACTGTGGGATGACGTGAAGATTGCATTCATGACTCCTCAAGTATTTCAAAATGACATAATAGCACGGCAATATACAATTCAAGATGTCTCTCTAATCATTTTTGATGAATGCCATCGAGCTGTTGGAGACTATGCGTACTGTTATATTGCACAAAAGTATGTTAATAGTGCCACTACACCCCAAATTCTGGGCATTACAGCAAGTCCCGGATCAACAGAAGAAAAGATCAATGAAATCAAGCAAAATTTATTCATCGATCACGTGGAAATAAGGACCGAAAAAGATGCTGACGTGGTGCCTTACATTCATAAAGTAGATAACGAGTGGATAAAGGTAAAATTGCCCCCCGAATTCTTGGACATTAAAAGAATTTTAGATGATAAATTAAAAGCATGCTATAAATTTCTAAAGGAAAGTGAATTGCTAAACTCTCTTGATATAAATAAGATAACAAGAAAGGATCTCTTGAAATTGAGCAGCGATATCAACCGAAAGATAGCGATCTCTCGAGATGAGGCAGAAAAATTCCAGATGTTTTATGCAAAAAAATTGGTGGCGAATTCAATCAGGTTATCACACATGGCAGAGCTCATCGAAACTCAAGGGATTAATGCACTGAAGGATTATATCGAAAAAAATGAAGAAAAAATCAAAAAAAATAGCGCAAATAAATCATTAAAGGAATTGCATGCGGATAGGGATTTTGTTCGGATGAAAGAACTCACCTATTTACTTCAATCAAGAGGGCTAACCCATCCTAAAATTAAAATATTAAAAGAAATATTGACAGGTCAATTAATCGAGAATACAAGTTCAAGAATCTTGGTTTTTTGCCACTTCAGGGATTCGGTTAATAATATCGTAAGAAATTTTAAAGATGACGAGATCATCAAGGTTCATAAATTTGTTGGACAAGCAAAAAAGGGATCCGACAAGGGCTTAACTCAAAAAGAACAAGTACGGCTTCTTGAAGAATTTAAAAAGGGGACATATAATACCCTCATTGGAACGAGCGTTGCTGAAGAAGGATTGGACATCGCAGAATGTGATCTCGTGGTATTTTATGACGTTGTTCCGAGTGCAATTCGATCCATACAGAGGCGGGGGCGCACGGGGAGAAAAAAAGAAGGAAGAGTCCTGGTATTAATGGCCGAAAATACTAGGGATGAAGGGTATTACTGGGCAGAAAAAAGCAAAGAAAAAAGCATGAAATTGAGCTTGAAAAAAATGAAAGAATCCAATCCTGACCCCTTACCAAACCAATCAAATTTATTGAATTTTGTGGGTAATGACACTGAAAAAAAAAAAGATCTTATTGAAGAAAGCGATGATGGAATTGAGAAAATCCAAAAAATTGCTGGTGCCGAAAAATATCAAATCTTTTGCGATAATCGTGAAACATCTTCATCCGTTGTTAGGATTTTATCGCTAATGGGTGTAAATATCAGGTTAAAACAATTATTAGTCGCAGATTATATAATATCATCAAGGATAGGATTCGAAAGGAAATCTGCACGAGATTTTAACGATTCAATAAAAGATGGAAGGTTATTTAATGAATTATTTGAACTTAAAAAAAATTTTGAGAGCGCTATCTTGATTATTGAAGGTGACCCCTTCTCAGGTTCAAGTATCAATGAAAATGCATTGTATGGAGCTATTACTTCAATTATTATAAAAATAGGAATTACAATATACAAGACGAGGGATGCGAGAGAAACGGCAATGTTTCTTTTTCACATGGCCAAGAAAGAGCAAAGTGCCTCCCTTCCAACGGTGAATCTTCGTTTTGAGAAGGCTCCTATTGACACGTCACAATTGCTTGAATTCATTATTGCGGGGATTCCAGGAGTGAATTCTCTTAGAGCAAAAAATCTTTTGAAGGAATTAAAAACATTACAAGCTATTTTTAATTCGGATATTCCTGATCTAACGAAAATTGATAATATTGGGAAGAAAATTGCCCAACAGATTTATAAGATCAGTAGGTATAAATATAATACTGAATCTTAAATGGACATGTCCCCATATTTCATCCCTCATTACAAAAAAAAAATCATTTACAAAAAAGATTTTTAATTTAGAGATCTATATTTATAGTATAATTGAGAAATAATATTCAATAAACAAAATTATTCTTGGCAGGAGCTTAAAAATGATAAAATTTAAAGTTGTCGTTGCTGGTGCGAAAAATGTAGGAAAAACTTCGTTAATTCGACGCTATGCTACGGGAAAATTTGATAAATCCACACTTTCAACAATAGGTGTAGATTTTGAGACAAAAAAGATAAACGTTGATGGAACGGAAATCCTTTTGAATATTTGGGACTTCGCAGGTGAGAAAAAATTCCGCTTGTTATTGCCTTCTTACATGTCCGGAGCATCTGGAGCATTACTGCTCTATGATATTACAAACAAAGATTCCCTTGAAGATTTATATGACTGGATAAAAGTTATCTCATCGGTTCCAAATGGTCCCCAAACAAAAATATTAATCGAGGCAAAAATAGACCTGGAAGAAGAAAGAGAAGTTAGCATGGAAGAAGCGCAAAGGATATATGAGAAATATAATTTCCAAGGAGACATAATCAGTACATCCTCAAAGACTGGGAAGAACATAGAAATGGTTTTTGAAACATTAGGACGGCAAATTTTAAAGAATTCGTTAAAAAAATGTCCAAGCTGTGATAAGCTCTACCCAAAAGAGCTAAAATTCTGCCAATTTTGTGGTTCTAAAACTCAATAAACTCATTTTTCATGTTCTAATTATAAATTTAGATAATAATTTCAAGATTTTCGCAGAATCACCATTTTTTGATGATTAATGATAACCTGATTGACGATACCTATCATGTGAGAAAAGATAAAAAATAATGAATATTTCAATAATAAATTAAAAATAAAAAAAATAGTAAGAGCCACCTTTAATAATGTCCTATGACTTAACTCAAGATATTCAAGAAATAATTAATAGAATTGAAAAAGCTCGCATCTCTTTTAAAGATAAAACAATTTTAGTAACAGGAGGCGCCGGTTTTCTTGGTTCTTGGATGTGTGATGTTTTAGTGCAACAAGGAGCTACGTGTATTTGCTTGGATAATTTATCATCGGGTCTTCATGAAAACATAGCACATTTAGAAGGAAAAGATAATTTTCGATTTATTAAGCATGATATTGCAACCCCCATATATTTTGGTGAGAAAACTCATCCAAGTGCTCCGTGCGTGAGTGATGTTGGAAAAATTGATATCGTAATGCACATGGCAAGTAGAGCATCCCCATTCGAGTTTAAAACATATCCCATCCAAATTTTAAAAAGCAATACACTCGGGACGTGGATTGCTCTTGGAATTGCTAAAAAACATAATGCTCTCTTCTTTTATACAAGCACTTCGGAAGTATATGGAAATCCTCCACCAGAAATGGTTCCAACACCCGAGACATATCATGGAAACGTGAATCCTATTGGTCCAAGAGGATGTTATGACGAGGCAAAAAGAGCGGGAGAGGCTTATGTAAAAGCGTATGAACTTCAGCACGGCATCAAGACAAAAATAGTGCGTATTTTTAATACTTCTGGACCTCGAATTCGACATGGCTCGGAATATGGAAGGGTCGTGCCGAATTTCATAAATCAAGCTCTAAATGATGAAGATATCACGGTATTCGGAGATGGATCCCAGACAAGGTCTTTTACTTATGTTGTTGATGAAATTGAGGGATTTTTAAAATTTGTCGGTAACAATAATGCGTCTGGACAAGTAATAAATATAGGGAGTAACAAGCAATTTACTATTTTGGAACTGGCAGAGATCATCATTGATCTTACGAGTTCAAGTTCAAAAATAATTTTTAAATCCCTTCCTAAAGATGATCCTCTTAGAAGATCTCCTGATCTAACAAGGGCAAGACAAATTTTAGGGTGGGAGCCGACAACATCATTAAAAGATGGTTTATCTAAAACAATAACCTGGTTTAAAGCTCATGGTGGAAAAGAATAAAATAGTGAGAGATTTAAAGCTCAGCAACAAGCATTTTCAAAAAATAGTAACGGCTTGCTTGCTTATTGGAATCATTACGGTATTTGGTTTTGTTATCTATTACATCATGACTCCTGAAGAGGGTTTTGTAATATTTGGCATTTTAAATGAAAATCAAGAAGCAGAAAATTATCCAACGAATGCCACTATTGGGGAAAATGTTTCATTTTTCATAAATGTTGAAAATCACATGAAACGGGACTTTTCCTTTTTTATTAAAATTTTAAAAGGAGATAATACGACTGTATTAAATGAAAGTGGAGGAAATGGTGAGGAAAATAAGACTTTAGGGCCATTTAGCTTACATGATGGACAATCTTGGATGTCAGATAAGTTAAATATTTCATTTTGGGATACCGAACACAATCGAAAAATTATCATTTTTGAATTATGGGAAGGACAAGAGGCGACTGTAAAGATTTTTAATATTCTCTGGTTAAGATTGAATATTACTGCGTAGAACTCTTTCCACCAAGGATCTGTACCTCATCAATTCTCACGTAGGGTGCTCGATAAGATCCGAATATTTCAACTTCTTTTGAAATCGCATCTATTTTTTTAAACAGGTCTAATAAATTTATGGCAATCATGGTTTCATTTAATGGATGTTTTATTTCACCATTCTCTATTAAGTTTCCTTGCAGAATCAACCCTGAAAAATCTCCAGTTGCAAAATTTGGAGAATCTCCAGTATCATCCATCAGTATTCCCCTCTTTACATCTTGCATGATTTCTGCTTTTGGAATATCACCCGGTGTAAGCATGAAATTTGAACTATCTATGGATGGTAAAGAACTATAGGAAGATCTTGAAGAATTACCAGTACTTTTAATATTTTCTTTATTTGCAGTGTAGCTATTGTGCAATAACCCCGATTTTAATAAGGTGCCATTTTCAATTATCTTTCTATTTTGGCAAGGAACCCCCTCACCATCAAAAGAAGAGGATCCCGCAGCCCCATCGATTAAGGCGTTATCTTCAATAGTTAATAATTTCGATCCGATCTTGGTTCCTAATTTTCCGACCAAAAAACCTCTTTTATACTGATAAGTCTCGGCATTAATTCCCATGGCAATTGGTTGCAAAATCAAATTTATTGCACCACTTGGAGTTAAAATCAAGGGACATTTCATGTTTTTTATTTTTTTTCTATTTAGATTATTATGTGCCTTTTCTAATGCTTTTTCTGCTATTTTGAGCGGATTGATGACTGCTAGATTTCGTTCTAATTGCCAATCAGTTCCAGAAGAAATATCTTTTGATACTTTATCTTCAACAATCATTTGTGAATAGACCAAGCAATTGGTATCCTTATCTTGAACTTCTACACCATTGGAATTCATTATCATTATTTTTGAATACGCGGATTTGAAAGATGCACTCTGGGAGATTGCTTTTTCATCATCCCTGCAAACCCTGATGATATCTTCAATATATCTCGTTGAATCTTCAATTTGGAGTTCTTTTATATTTTTATCAAATAAGCCGCTCACTTTAGGATAATCACGATAAGAGGAAGGTAAGTCACGAAAATCAGGATCGGGAGTTCCTGAGTTCATCATTTTGATAGATGTATTTACCATTTTTTCTATAGAACTCTTTTCTAATTTATTGGTAAACGCAAAACCTAAAGAACCTCTTTTATCTATGACTCTAATTGACATCCCCTCATCACTTCCCATTTCGCTATGTTTTATGGAATTTTCTTCAATTTCTAAGGAAAGATAGTTTGAAGCGTCATAGAAAATTTCTGCACGCTTTACCCGCGTGCTTTTTTGATCGGCTAATTTTAAACCATACCTAGATAAAGCATGATAATCAACTTTTTTTTCCATTTAACTCAATCCTCCAATCATTATGTCTTCTACACGAATATGAGGGCCACCATCACAAACTCTTACACTTTGTCCACCTTTACCGCATATTCCATCACTTGTTGCAATATTTTTACCGATTGCAGAAATTTTATTTAGTACTTCAAGCGTCATTGCAGAAAGAGATGCATCTCTCATTAAATGCTTTTTCTCTCCATTTTCAATCAAGTATGACATTTTACATTTGAATTGAAAGTTACCTGTTATTGGATCCGTGTATCCATATTGAAAATCTTCGCATAATACCCCTTTTTTCGTATCTTCAATCATTTCTTCAAGGGTCCAATCTCGGGGTTCTAGCATGGTAATGCCCATCCGAACCTGGGGTTTCTCAGATTCTGATGATGCCCTGCCATGACCATTAGGAGAAACATTCATTCTAGATGATGTTTCGAGGCTATGTAAAAAATTCTTTAACACGCCCTTTTCAATTATTGTAGTCTTTTGGGAAGGAATTCCTTCAGAATCCACAAAATAACTCCCGAACAGTTCATGGGGTAAATTAAATTTTTTCCCTTGTCCAATTGTGGGATCATCATAAATAGTAACATCCTCAATTGCTACTTTTTTTCCAATATGCCCTTTAAGAATACTTTCATTATTTAAAACCAAATCTGCTTCAACGGCATGACCAAAAGCTTCATGAACAAAAGTTCCTGTTAATCTTGGATCCATTATTACAGTAATTTTTCCTCCAATGGGTGATTGAGCCCCCAATAAATCAAGCACCTCTTTTGCAGTTTTTTCACTTAGTTTTTTAGCATTATCGGTTTCCATAATTTCAAAGCCACCCATCCCGCCGACAGAATTAACAGAGCTTTGAATTATACCTTTCTCTTGAGCATAAGCAGATGTTTTTATTCTTATAAAGGATAAATCTTGGGCGATAAAACTCCCAAATGAATTAAGGAAGATGCTAAATGAACTCTCATCTGTATAGACTGTGTGGGTATTGATGATTTTTGGAGAAAAACCTGAAGCAATTTTTTCATGATACTTGACAAGTTCTATTTTTTCTTCAACAGGTACATCCAATAAGTCTTTTTTTTTTGTTACTTTAAAATTTTTAATAAATGGATCCCTATCACCCAGTTTAAATTTATTTTTTGTCAGAGATTCCGATAATCGTGCCAGTTTAATTGCTTTAAGAAAGCCATTTTCAATTGATTGAGAATCTAATTCTTTTAAAACATAAAATCCCCATCCGCCACCAACAAAGGTTCTAATCCCGCATTCAGTAGTGAGGGAAGATGAGATCTCTTTACTTTTTTGATCTGTAAAATCTAGAGCCATATCTTCACATATATTACAGTTTATATCCCAGTATTCAATCTTGCTTGAAGAAAGTCGATTCAATCTACTAATTAATGGCTCGTCAATATTTTTTAATTCTTCTTTAATTTCCATGGTAACTCCTCTTGATCATATTATTTTGTTTGCATGTACTTGGAGAAAAAATCATTTAAAGCAAGCATATTTTCTTGCAGTCTTTAAAAGAAGTGAGGAAAAATCGTTTAAATATCTTTCTTTTTTAAATTAGAGAAAGAGTATTATCATGATTTAGGCAATCTATACTTGGTTGTTTTTCAGCATTTTTTTTGAGTCGTTTAATGATCGCTATTGCTTCATTTTGAGAACATTTTTTAAAAAATTTAAAAGCTCTCTTGAATTGAAAAGTCCTGTTGCATTTCAAACATCTTTTTGATTTTAAAACCCTGTTTGAATAATACCATGAACCACAAGAGGTACATCTATAGAACGTGTAATTCTGATAAATGGTCATTGTTAGATCTTATCCAAGAGATCTTATTAAAGGCACCTGCAGATAAATTTTCTAATTTCCTTCAGGCTGTTTTTTTTTTTTACTAATAATAAAGATATATTTCCTAAAGAAACATTATAGATCTTGAATTAAACTGAAATATATTTTAATACTCAAATAATACAAAAAATATATAGGTTAATGAATAAACATGACTCATAAATTCATTCATCCAGTGGAAACACGGTATAGAACTGAAATTGCTAAAATATTTACTGAAGAGAGAAAATTGGAAACTTGGTTAAAAATTGAAGCCACGCTAGCACAAGTTCACGCAAGAATGGGTACTATTCCCCAAAACATTGCCGAAGAAATTGGAAAAAAAGCGAATATCAAGGATGTAAAAATTGAACGAGTTAATCAAATCGATGAGGAAATTCATCACGATTTAATGGCAATGGTTAAAGGGCTAGCAGAACAATGTGAGGGGGACGCAGGTAAATACATACACTTAGGAGCAACTAGCTATGATATAGAAGACACAGCACTAGCCATATTGCTAAGAGATGCTCTGAATCATATTCAGGAATCGTTAAAAATGCTACTGAAACAATTGGTCCTATTGATGGAAAGAACACAAAACTTGGCATGTATTGGTCGTACTCATGGACAACACGCCATACCCACGACCTACGGAATGAGGTTTGGGGTTTGGGCTTATGAATTTGATCGTCACCTTGATAGAATATCTGAAACGATCAAGCGGATTTCTTACGGTAAAATGTCAGGAGCTGTTGGCACGATGGCGAGTTTTGGTGATAAGGGAATTGAAATTCAAGACCTAGTGATGAAAGCACTGGATCTCAAGCCTGTTTTAGTTGCTAACCAGGTCGTGCAAAGAGACGGTCATGCTGAAGTAATATTTTTAACATCATTAATAGGACAGACACTAGCAAAAATTGCACGGGAAATTAGAATCCTCCAAAGAAATGAAATATCAGAGATTTTTGAGCCTTTTAAAGAAAATCAAGTAGGAAGTTCAACAATGCCCCATAAAAGAAATCCTCATAAATCCGAAAGAATTTGTAGCCTTGCAAGAATCCTTAAATCAAATACAATCGTTGCACTTGATAACATGGTTCTGGAAGATGAAAGAGACCTTACCAATTCGGCAAGTGAAAGAGTCATTTTTGCTGAAAATTTTATCTTCTTGGATTTCATGATTACACAATTGACTCAAATCATGGAAGGTCTAGAATTCAATGAAAAGAAAATAGAAGAGAACCTTAATCTAACAAAAGGAGCATGTTTAGCCGAAAAAATAATGGTAAATTTAGTTAATAAAGGAATTGGAAGGCAAGAAGGTCATGAGATCTTGCGACAAGCGGCTATTCAAGCGAGAAATCAACATGAATACATGAAAAACATCTTGATAAAAAATGTAAAAATCTCAGATAAATTCACCCAACAAGAACTTGATGAGATAATGGATCCCCATAAATATCTCGGTAAGGCGGTAGAGCTAGTACATAATTTGATGAAATATCTTAAAAAAAAATATGGCATTTAAAAAACCATGAATGAAGATGGAAAACAATACTTGCAGTTAGGAGTATCATCCAATAAAAAAGACGTGCATGACGCTATAAAAAATCTTGATAAGGGTCTATTCCCTGGAGCGTTTTGTAAAATTGTAGAAGACGTGAATGAACGACCAGAGTACTGTTCTGTCTTTCATTCAGATGGTGCAGGATCCAAGTCAAGCCTCGCTTACATGTATTATAAAGAAACAGGGGATATTTCCATTTTTAGAGGAGTTGTTAGAGACGCTATAGTGATGAATATAGATGACTTGTTATGTGTTGGAGTAACAGGACCAGTTTTTCTATCTAACAACATTAGTAGAAATAGTCATTATATCTCAGGTGAGATGATTGCATTAATAATCGATGAATATCACAACTATTGCAGGGAATTAACATCCTTTGGGTTGAAAATGATCATGTGTGGCGGCGAAACGGCAGATATTGGAGATATTGTAAAAACCCTTCTCATTGATGCGTCGGTTTTTGCTACAATGAAAAGAAATAAGGTGATCAATGCAGGTAACATCAAGGAAAATGACGTTATTATTGGGCTGGCAAGCTACGGAAAGGCAATTTATGAACAAGAATATAATAGCGGGATTGGAAGTAATGGGCTGACCCTTGCTCGCCATGGGACCTTAAAACATTTATATCATGATAAATATCCTGAATGTCATGACTCTCTTATCAATAAAAAATCTTCATTTTTTGGGATTCATTCCTTAACTGATAATGTAAAAGGGCCTGAGATTTCAATCGGGAAAGCATTACTTTCCCCCACGAGAACTTATACTCCAATAATGCTTAAAGTTTTAAGTACATATGAAAATCAGATTCATGGAATCATTCATAATACTGGAGGGGGGCAAACAAAAAATCTTCATTTTGGAAGGGGTATCCATTATGTAAAAAATAATCTATTTAAAATTCCAAAAATTTTCGAGATCATACAAAATTCTTCTAAAACCACGTGGAGAGAAATGTTTAGCGTTTTTAATATGGGGCATAGATTGGAATTGTATTGTAATGAATCAATTGCGAGTGAGATCATCAAAATCTCCAAGAATCATGGCGTGGATGCCCAGATTATCGGACAATGTGAAAAAAGTTCCTTGAAAGAAAAGAACATTGTATCTATAGATTCAGAACATGGAATATTTGAATATACATAATTGATCAAATAAAATGTCTAAGAAATATGATGTAATTTGTATAGGCGCTGCATTAGTCGATATGATTGCCAAAGTAGAACGGCACCCACAAGAAGATGATGAGGTATTTGTTTCCGATCTCACTATCTTTTCTGGCGGTGCGGCGGCTAATACTGCATTTGCATGCGCATCATTAGGCTTAAAATCAGCATTTCTCGGGAAATTAGGGCGAGGTGATGCATTTGGATCGAAAATTCTGGATGATTTTAAAAAAGGAAGGGTTTCTGTAGATTTGATAAAATATTCTGATGATCAAAAAACGAGATCTGCATATGTGGCCTTGAATGAAAAAGCTGATCGAAGGATTTATGCCCATAGCGGTGCTGCAAATTATCTTTCAGAAAATGAGATTAAATCAGGCGAACTGAGTAAAGCTAAGGTAATATACTTGAGTAGTCTAAAAAATATGAAACCCTTTATTAAAGCAGGGATTATCGGAAAAAAGATGGGAATCCCAGTTATTCTCAACCCAGGAATGCTAATTATTGATCAGGGATATGAATCTAGTTCCCTTTTATTTAAAAATATAGATATCTTGATATTATCCCAAAAGGAATACTCTACCCTGATGAAAACTGACAAATTAAAATTAAGTCCTTCTTTTATAGTACAAACCTCAAATAAATTGTTTGAATTAGGCATACGGGTATTAATAGTTACCTTAGGCAGTAAAGGGGCGTTCATGCAAACAGAGGATAATTTTGATGCCATTCCAGCAATTAAAATTGAAGCGGTGGTAGACACGACAGGAGCAGGAGATGCTTTCTCAGCGGGATTTGTGTATGGTTTCCTCCAAAATTTAAGCTTTGACTTTGAGAGACTCAAAAATGATGTAAAAATAGGACATTATATCGCAGGAAAATGCATTCAAGAATTGGGAGCAAGAAATGGGATTATAAATCAAGAAGAGTTTAATGATTTCTTAGAAAAAACAAAATGGAAAGATTTATAACACAATAATTTAAGTACCCATCATTCAAGTTAACAGATTGGATATGATTGAGATGGAAAAAGAAAAGAGCACGGTAAATATACTTGTTGAAAAAAGGTTTTATTTTATCCTTGAATTTCTTATAGTCGCTATAGGGGGTTTTGTTTTGATCATCATCGCAAATATATTGACCGATTTTTTTATTGATGAATCAAGCGATTTATATGGACCTTTTTATTTTTTAACAAAAGCAATAGCAATTCTCATCGCGATTCCCATATTATTACATCTGACATTCATGTTGTTGAAGAGCCAGAACAAAGAAACAGGATCTAACATTCAAATCAGTCCATCCAAAGGGTATTTGAAGCTATATAAAATAACCTTTAGTAATTTTAAATATCAATTGCTTTTTGGACTCTTAATTTTATTTATTGTATTCATACCACTAGATTTTTTTACCTACTTGATGATACCGCAAATGATTGAATATCAAGCAAAAACGCTATCAGCAAGTCCAACAGGTTATTATTTTTCAAAAAGTTACCCCATATTTTTATTATCAGCAATAATCATTCATGTATCAGTAGCATTAATAGAAGAATCCATAGCAAGAGGCTTGATCGCTAAGAGAGGAAGTGAACATTATAATAAAATGTCCGCCGTGATAATTTCATCATTGTATTTTGGTTTAGGCCATTTAGCATACTTTTTTTTCAATCCAATTAGCGCAAGTTATTCTATTTGGTTTTCGTTTACCTGGTTTGCACAAGCATTCTTTATTGGGATAATATTATCGATGATTATTTTAAAAAAAAAATGGCTTTTTCCGTTAATTTTTGCCCATGCATTAAATAATATAATTTCAGCTCACGCCATCTGGAATTATCAACAGGGAAACGATTTCATTGCCGTGACGACTCTTTATATTTACTTTCCTTTATTAATAGGAAGTATTATTCTATTGGTTTGGCAATTTTCAAGGATTAAAACTGCAATTTCGGTGGGGTTTAAAGAATTCATTTCCTATTTTACTCAAGATTCAGAGAGAATGGAAAATAAAAGGGATGTATTGATTCGGATTCTAATTGACGGGTTCATGGGATTGATGATATTTATCATAGGATTCTTAATAATGTAACAGGAATGAACTTAATGGTTAAATATGGAATCTTATCTGACACCCATATTAATGAATCTGAGGATTCTATCGAGTTAAATAAGTTATACGAGAAAATAAAACAAATCTTTCAGGATGTTGATGAGATAATACATGCTGGTGACGTTTGTACTGAATTTTTTTTAAGGAAATTAGAAAAAATTAAACCCGTTAAATGTGTTTCAGGAAACACGGATGAAATCAGGAATTTAAAGAGATTTATAACCTTTAATACATCCTGTTATAACATAGGAGTGATACACGTGCCTCCAGAGGATCTTGAGGCATTTATTAAAGAAAAAAATCTCCATGTTCTTATTCATGGACATACTCATCAACCACACATTCAAGGCACGGTTTATAATGCCTTAATTTTAAATCCAGGTTCTCCAACGAGACCAAGAGCGCTCCCTCAAAAAATTGGTTATAAAGAACCATTAGCGAGAAAAACGGTTTTAACTTTAGATATAAATGAAGAAAATAACATTATAACAACTTTTATTATAACTATATAATAAGGTTATAATAAAATG
>DXJM01000286.1 GCA_019057355.1 Promethearchaeota archaeon
ATAATTAATTCTAAAATTTAATGTTCGTAATTTTCTATTTTTTTTCCATACTTATTTATACATTTTGCAAAAAACAATAAAGTTCATTGAACATTCTTCATTTCTAAACCTAGTTATTTCAAAACACTCAAGTCAACTTAATTTTTTGGTACTCCTCACGAGTGGATGATACCTGAAAAGAAAATAGGCAGGAAAGTATCTGTGTTGAAAAAAGTTCCACGAAGTAACAAAAAAAAGAGAATAAAAGAAATGATCAAAAAAATGATCTAAAAATTTATTCTTGTTTGTTCTTATAAAGAAGCCTTGCGCTTTTTATAAAATATTCCATAGAAGTAATTCTTTTAGTGCTTAAATCTTCAAAAAGGTCTTTTAATCCATCAATCGAGTTAAAAATTTTATTTCTAAAATCCTTAGAATTGATTAAATGTGATATTGTATTTTTTAAGTTTAACCTTTCCTTATCAATTTTCGCTTCCTTCGTATCAAATAAATTAACATTTTTTTTTAATTTTTTAATATAGCTAAAAATAGAATCAACGAATTCGTCAAAATCACCTGGTAAAAATTCATGACCTAATTCTCGATTCAAATGTAACTTGTTCAGGTCTTCCCAAGAAATATCTTCACCTTTTATTGGAATAATTTGCATTTCATGTTGTCTTGCCAGGTCAAGTTCATGAGCACAATCAACAGAATTAAAGACAGATTTTTGAGTTGCAAAGAACAATAAGATTTGACATTCCGGTACCTTTTCATTCATAAAATTATCAATATTACCAGTTAAATCTTCCTCACAATAAAATGCTCGATAAATTTCGTTTTGCTGTTCTAAATACTTTGAAATTTGATCAATTTTGAAATAATCAAAATCATTTACAGCATGACTTAAGAATATATTTAATGTAGCATTTTGCCGGCAATTTTCAAGCAATAAAGGAAAATCTTGCTTGTCAATTATATATTTGGCTTCTTGTGTCCAAGGATTATTATCAAGGAGCAGTTCTTTTAGATTTCTTAAAGGCCAAATAGCTCCTGGCAGATGTTTTAATTGATTCATTCTCAAATCAAGATAATCTAAATCAATCAATCGTCCAATGGACCGAGGTAGGATCTCGATATTATTCTTTAAAAAGCTTAATTTTTTAAGAGAAGTAAGCTCACCAATCCAATCAGGCACCTGATTAAATAAATTTTGCCCTAAAGTTAATATTTCGAGATTTGTAAGACGGGCAATCGTATCAGGTATTTTATTTAATTTATTACCATCTAATAACAATTCTCGAAGTAATAATAAATTGCCGATTGATTCGGGTATGTCTTCAATTTGATTATCAGATAAATCTAAATTTTGGAGGTATATTAATTTTCCTATCGTTATAGGGATTGATTTTAACTTATTAAGACGTAAATATAATTTTTGGAGCGATTTTAGATTCCCAATAGATTCAGGAAGAACCTCTAAACTGATATTTTCCAAATCAATTTTAGAAAGGGAGGTAAGATTACCTATTGAAATAGGTAATTTAGTTAGATTTTTATCCCTTTTTAAATCCAATTCTCTTAAATTTTTCAAATTTCCGATAGATTCGGGAAGAAATTCAAGAAGAGTAAGTCCAGAGCATTTTAAAATTTCAAGTGAAGAGAGATTTCCAATAGATTCTGGAAGGAATTTAAATTTAGCATTACCGTTTAAATTAAGATATTTTAATGAAGCCAATTTGCCAATCGAAATCGTTAATTCTTCTAAAGTATTGTTTCCAGCCATATCTAATGATTGAAGAGATGATAAGGACCCAATAGTTTCTGGTATTGATATTAAATTCAATAAACTAATATCCAAGGTGATAAGTGATGTAAGACTCCCAATTTCATCAGGAAGAAGCATGCCCCGATTATTTTCTAGAATTAAAGTATTCAATGAAGTGAGGTTTTCTATAGATTTAGGTAATGTTATCATCCTATTTGCACTAGCATCTAATATTTCTAAAGAGTGAAGGTTTCCAATTGATTCTGGAAGTCTTGTTAATCCATTTCCTTTTAATATTAAAGTTTTAAGATACTTTAAATTACCTATAGATTCTGGGAGATTACTTAAACCGCTTGAAATCAATGTTAGGTCTATAACATTGTTATTTTCGGCTCTATAACAAAATCCCTTGTTAGAAGTAGAATTTATGTTTGGGACAGGTGTTTTAAAACGAGATAATCCCCCTATTTCTTTTAAAACTACTAATTCATCATTATTTATTTCAGACATGATATTTCACTATTAATCTGGTTTATTTTCTTTTATCAGGATATCTTAATTGTTTAAAATTATGCTATAGGGTAATTTGCTTTTACTTTTTAAATTTGTTATTTTTAGGGGAATTTTTTGCTTGAATTAAACAAATTTTAATTAGAAGGCGTGATTATCATCAATATTACATTAATTAATAATTGTATAAAATCAATTTTCATATTTATTGTTAAAAGCTTTCACTCGGGAGGGTGGTCTAGCTTGGTATGATACTCGGCTGGGGGCCGAGATTTAGCTTACCTTCTAAGCAGAACGGATCTGGTCGGGGGTTCAATTCCCCCCTCTCCCATTTTCCCGTTTTTATGATTTGTTAGAAGTGAATCATTTCGCTATCAGATTTCAATTCTGTATTTCATCTATTTTAGTTGAATCAAGCAAATAGATAAAAACAAGATCCCCGCACATACAAGTTAAAAATCAAAAATGAATTTTAGCATGCATTCTGCATTATATCATGTAAGGGGAAATATTAGTGTTTATACATGGCTAAGGAATACAAATATTTTAAAGCTTTTGAGTCCTATTAGTTCATGGTATAATAAAAATTAACTATTAAAACAGAGAGTCAATGAAATGAACCGATATGAAACAATAGAATTAGAAATTTTTGAACGTGAGGGATATGCCATCATTTATTTGAATCGTCCCGATCAATTGAATGCACTTAATACACAACTATGCGAAGACTTCCATTCCATAATTGAAGAAGTATCGAAAAATGAGATAATTCGGTGCTTGATCATTACGGGAAGGGGAAAAGCTTTTTGCGCGGGAGGGGACCTAAATGAATTTCGGGAATCGAGCACGCCAGAACAGTTCCTTCATGATTTAGCCTCTAACTTTCATAGAAGTATTAGGATATTGAAATCCATGAATGCCCCGAGCATCGCAGCCATAAATGGTGATTGTTATGGAGTTGGATTGAGTTTAGCATGTGCCTGCGACTTGAGGTTTTGTACTAAAAAAGCAAAATTCAGCGTTGGGTTTACAGGTGTTGGATTGTCCCCCGATTCTGCCTTGACCTATCACCTGCCAAAAATCGTAGGTTTATCCATGGCGAGAGAAATGGCATTATTAAACAGGATTATTACTTCAGAAGAAGTAGAAAAAATTCGTTTAGTTTCAAAAGTTATTAGTGATGAAACTCCATTTCTTGAAGAGGTTAAGGCTATCGCATTAAAAATAAGTAATGGACCAACTAAAGCATTCGGAAGCACAAAATATCTCTTTTTAAAGTCATATACTAACGATTTGAATTCTCATTTGGACGAAGAACTTAAACATATAAGCATTAACGCTGCTACTGAAGATTTTCAAGAAGGAATCAATTCATTTTTTCAGAAAAGGAAACCAAATTTCAAGGGAAGATAGTTATTACATGAAATACTCCTTGTTTGTTATTAAATAACACTCATGATCCCTTTTAGAAGATAAAATTGCTTAAATGCCCGAAGCTACTGAATCATATAAAGTAAGATATTGCAATTCGAGTTTTAATGAATCTGCAAGGATTATAATGCTTTATATGGTTGCTGGTTCTGAAGTACCAGAGTATTAGTATCTAAATCAAAATAAAAAAGTTAAAAACCTAATTTTTGAAAAAATTCATTCAAATCAATTGAGTTTATTTTTGATTCTCTATAATTAATAGAAATTAAAAAAGCTTTCATTAAA
>DXJM01000287.1 GCA_019057355.1 Promethearchaeota archaeon
GCCCTCATGCGTGTTCTTACTGTTATTGTAAACGCTATTATACCGACTCACATCCACAGCCTGAGCTCCATTTTGACCACAAAGAATTAAAGGTTGACCTGGGACAGGGTAACTTCATATTTGTGGGGTTAATGCCGTAGTAGGTACATAATTCTTCATTATGTTTTGATGCGGAAACTGTTTCAAAGGACTTCTCAATTACCCATTGCTCGTTAATTAACCACGTTCGACGACGCACACTTCCATTTTCTAGAGCACCAAAAGCCTTGGCAGCTTCTTTTTTTGGATCTGAAAGAAGAATGAAAGGAAGATTGTATCTTTCTTGAAATTTTTTATGCGATTTTACAGAATCTGCGCTTATCCCTATTATAATAATTCCTTTCTCCTCATATTCTTTTATTGAATCTCGGAAATTCTTTGCCTCCGTGGTGCATCCGGGAGTGTTATCTTTCGGGTAAAAATAGACCACTATCTTATTTCCTTTATAATCCGCTAATGTAACCAATTCTCCATCTTGATTTAGCAGACTTATATTAACTGGAGCTTTGTCTCCTTCTTTCAACATCATTTTACCTCATTCACCTCCAAATATTGTCAATTCGCATATTGTTTTTTTTTATAGGGCTAATGTTTCCAATAATCAAAATTTATATTACCAGGACTCTTTAAAAATGAGCCTTCTCTGAACTCCTTGAATGCAATCTCTAATTCTTTCTGCGTGTTCATTACAATAGGACCATACCACGCCACTGGTTCATTTATAGGCTTTCCAGATACTAATAAAAATCTTAAATGTTGTTCTGAAAAAATTGTTATATCATTTCCATCCCCAAAAAGCACCAATTGTCCTTTCCTTTTAAGAGGATCTTTATTTTCATCAAAATAACCCGTTCCTTCAAAGATATAGGCAAATACAACATGATTTTTTGGAAAATTGTACGTCAATTCTGAATTAGAGGACATCGTTATGTCATAATATTGTGGTTTGGTTATGATATCCTGGATGGGACCTTCTTTACCATTATACTTGCCGCTCACGATCTTGATCTCAGAGCCATTTTCCCTTACAACAGGGATCATGGACTCCTTTATATCTCTATATCGCGGATCCATCATTTTATGCGAAGCAGGCAGGTTAGCCCATAACTGGAACCCAATCATCATTCCTTCCGTTTTTTGGGGCATTTCTTGATGTATTATCCCTGAACCAGCAGTCATCCATTGAATATCACCACCATAGATCGTCCCTCCATTGCCTAAACTATCACCATGCTCAAGTTCACCCTTGATCATGTAAGTTATCGTTTCTATACCGCGATGAGGGTGCCACGGAAATCCCGCCAAATAATCTCTCGGATTATCAGATCCAAAATGATCCAACAATAAAAATGGATCTAATAAAGGAACTTCATCATATCCAAATACTCGATTCAGCTTTACGCCCGCACCTTCAAGCGTGGGTCTTTCTTGAAATGTCATCTTAACCTTTCTCATGTGATTTGCCACTTGTTACTCGTTGGAGATATAATTGATAGGTGAATTTATAAAAATTATGTTTATAATTTTTAAGAGCATCTTTATTCCCTTTTCCTACAAATTTTTTTCTTATATTAATTGATGTAAGAAAAAATAGAAGGTACTGTTTTTCACGTATCAATCATTCTGTTTTTATACATCATGAGGAGGTAATCCTCAAATCATGCTCTTGAAGGAATAAAATAATCATCATCAACAAATGGGTTTGGCGTATATATATTCATGTAAGACTCTTGTTCAATTTTAACTCATTTCATAATTCGATAATTTAGATAATTTATATGTAATTATCATGTTTGATGACAATTATCATTCTATTCAATCTTTTTTAATTTAAGCATTAATTAACCCTTTAGATTTTAAATAATTCAAGATTATATTCTTTAACAAAAATTAAGAGAGCATGTCAAGAAAAACGCGGAAAGGAAAATGAACAATTCAAAGAAAAAAAATGCATTAAAACGTGAAGAACATCTAGAGATTTACGTGGATGGAGCTTCTCGAGGAAATCAAGGGCCTTCTGCTTATGCGTTCATCTTTATCAAGAAGGAGGCAGGCCAAATTCATAAAGGAAGTGGATTTCTTGGCGAGCAAACAAATAACATTTCAGAATACATGGCAATTATCAATGCATTAAGAGCCGCCGAAAAATTCACGCAAGGGAACGTAAAATTGTATTCCGATAGCCAATTAGTAATCAAGCAAATAAACAAAGAATATCAAGCCAAAGCAGGGCATCTCATTAAGTTACGAGACGAGGTTTATCGCTTGAGGAGCACGTTTGAAAAAGTAGAATTTTTTAACGTGAGACGAAATCATCCCAATATTCAAGCCTGCGATGCTCTTTGCAATAAATGTCTAGATGAAAACATTTAATAGGTCAAGAGGCTCGAGATCATGGTGTTCATGTTCATGTAATAGTAATTTATTCTGTTATGGTAATGTTACATGATAATTATCATTTTTAGAAGGAGTATGAGTGTAATGCTTTATGATGAAATTCGATTTCTTAAAAGGAGAGAATTAAAAGACAGGTGTCATTTTACATAAGTCCTTAAACCAAAGATAAAGGTAAAGATTATAATAAACATAAATTTTTAAACTTGAATACTATAATAATTATAGCGACTATAACCGTTATAAATATATTAAAAAAAAATAAATCATGACATCAACGACAATTCAAATTTCTAAAAAGATTAAAAATAAGTTATTTGAGCTTATTAATGAGCTTGAGAAAAACTGTGGTCGTAGAGTTACCTATGATGAGGCAATTGAATATTTAATTGAGGAAAAAGTGAATAAAGTAAATAAGGAAGAGTTTCTTGAAAGTATAAGAAAATATCAAGGAATTCTTAAAGAAGGAGAAGGTATATCTTTATTAGAAGAATTAAGGAGTATTGAATTTGAGCGAGAAGAAAACCTCACGAGATAATTCAATCGTTACTGATACTTCCGTCCTGATTGAAATTTTAGAAAATACTCCATTAGGCAATAAATTTTTCCAAAAAGTTCTTTCTAGCGCGCAATTCCAGGTGTTTTATATCGCACCCATCATAGATACCGAACTTAAATATATACTTTGCCGACGAAAAGGCTATGACAATGCAATTGAAATAATATCTGATTTTTTAAAAGGTTTTAAACGATATCCTGAAGAAAAACTTAGAAATGAAGCAGCTCATTTAAAATGTGATTTCGCAATTTCCCTTGCTGATTGCTATAGCTTAGCAACGGCAAAATTATTAGATATTCCCATATACATGAAAAAAGAAATCGAAATTTTAAAAGTATTTGAGAAACTATCTACTTGTATCAAAATTAAGTTCATTGAAGATTTAACCTGATCATGCGACGACTATTTATCATGAGCAGGGATAATAAAAAAAATATTAAGAATTCATATCACTAATTTTCTAAATCTCGTTTCTATTTTCCTTTAAATAAAATTGAATGCTTACATTACTAATTGTAAAATAAGCATTTTTAACGCAGGAATTAATGTTTTTCTTTAAAAATTAAACCCAATCAAAAGGAGAATAAAAATGTTAGAAACTCAAATATATTCAAAGGATATTTTTCGTAGAGAACGCTATGAAAATGGACAGCTCGCGCTGTTTCTTGATGACCAGGATGGTAATGAACTAGCGGAACTGTCCATCGCATTTAAATCCCTCTTGCTTGGTCGAGATGAGATCATATTGAGAGATTTTTCTGATGATTTAGAGTTGGCCGAAAATCTCGAACATTCGGGCATAATTAGTAAAACAGACCGTTTTGTCTTGATTGGTTCTTACGTGTGCCCTATATGTGAGGTCTTGATTTGAATATGACCCAATTAGAGTAATTATATTTAATGATTTAAAGATTCAGTAAAAGAAGCATGGGTTCACTTGGTTAATATGCGACCAATCTCCTCTTTGAGATGGTTTAATTTAAAATAAAATCAATTAAATTCATTGATAAATACCTTGGATAGCATCATTTTTAATCTAACTTTCAATAAATCATTCATGAGGGGACAATTGAAATCATTTTAAGAATTTGTCTAATGATGCTTGTTTCGTTTTTTTTATGCAATATTTCTTGGGTTCTATAATGGTCTCCGGCATTTTTAGAAGTAAATTTCCCCTTATATCTAAACTCTCCAATTTAGACAATCCAGTCAAGCATTCTGGGAGCTCTCGTAATTGATTATTAGTTAAATGAAGTTTTTCCAAATTTTTTAGAGAGCCCATCGTTTCAGGTAATTTTTTTAACTTATTTGAATCAAGCATGAGCATCCTTAATCCAGATAATAATCCAATCGAGGATGGTAAAGCTTCAATTTCGTTGATGCTTAAGATTAATTCCTCAAGAGTGTTCAAAAATCCTATCAAATTTGAGACCATTTTAATGTTATTCCTTCTCAAGTATAACGATCTAAGGGAGTTTAAATCAAATATTTCTTGAGGGATGGTCACTAATCCACAATTATATAAACTCAAGCCTATAACTAAACCTGAGTCCATTACAAATCCCATACTGCCTTTTTTTACTTTTTTTACATGAGGAATCCTTTTTCCGATTTTTGCTTCAAGGAGTTTTATGTACATTATTTCATTAGAGCGTTCCTCGATCAAGACAAGATTCTCTTCTTTGCTCGCTGTATGTTCTAAAGGTGTGAGAGGTTCCCCACATTTAGGACAGCTTTTAGCTTTAGCAGAACAGAGATGGGAACAATGGGGGCAGGGTATCCTCACGATAGAATGCATTGGGATCTTCTCATTAAAACTCACTTTTAGCACCTCTTTATGTTAAAAAATAAACAATAGTAGTATAAAAATATTTGAGAAAAAAACACATCAGGGCTCTCATTTAAGGTCATAGAATTTTAGTTGTAATTGTCTACACTCTTGATGATTCGGTACTTGCAACCATATTTATTTCATGTACTTTAGCGTGGATATTACAAAATCACCGAACTATTTTTGTTTAAATACTCATGAGATAATATGCAATTAGTACAAAAAAAATGGAAAATGCATTTTTATGATTTTTGATAAGCAAAAACTGCATTATGAAGGTGATTTAGAATGAGCTTGAGTGAGCTGTATTCAAATAGAAATATTTACAAGAGAGGGTATTCAAACGGGCAACTTGCATTATATGTTAATGATAATGATGGGCAACCTTTCGCAGAGCTTTCCATATCCAAGGATTCCGTTTATCTTGATCAAGATGAATTTATTTTAAAGGATTACTCTGAAAATGCAGAACTTGTTGAAGAACTTGTAAATTTGGACGTGATAGCCCTAACCGACAGGTTTGTCTTGGTTGGATCTCGCGTGTGCCCTATTTGTAAGGTATTGATATAAAACCATAATTTTATTTGACTATTCTGAACCAAATTTTACGATTTTACAAGTTGTTATTTGTAGAAAGCTATATAAAAGTCATTTTAATCTTTTTTCTCCAAGATCTTAGTTCTTATTTAAAGATTTCTTAAAATTTTTTATGAGTGGAATAACTATTTTAGTAATGTATTTTTTACACTTCATAGTAATTATCTCGTGGTTTAATTCGTGGTTTTTATCGTTTTATAGCTATTAATTTTATAAATTTCAGGTTAAAATTATCAATTTTCACGCTTTCAGATTTTTCCCATCTTTCAATAGCTTTATTGAATGGAACTATTTTGTCAGCTTTTCACTTTATCCACAATTCATAAAGTGTTGAAATTTATCATGAGAAGCTTGATTGATCACCCGCCTATGCTCAATAAATGAGGATTTAATATGATTTTTTAACCTGTTTTAGCGTATCTAACAATTCTGTAGACTTTTTTGCACTCAGTATTAACCTTTTTCTGGACCGAGTCATTCCGACATATAATAACTGGCGATCTCTCTGAGATGTAAACGTGTCTACTTCAGGAATGATGATAGTATCACATTCCAAGCCTTTCGTCCCGTGAATTGTCCCTATTAACACTCCAGGATCGGAGTAAACATGATTGGCTAAATCACTCCACTCGATTTCACGATGCCGGAGATGGTCAAATAATGGATGATCATATTCCCGTTTTACCACGTTATATTTGAACAATATCAAGATTTCTTGGGGTTGCCTTAAAAGCCTGGATATTTTTTTAGCAAGAACCTCGCATTCTTCCTTCTGACTATTTGAAATGACGATTTCGACCACTCCATGTGTTCCAATAAATTTGGTGGTGGGAATGAACTCATCAAACTTGTTTAATAAATCTTTTATGAAATCTGGAAGTGCCACTTGAGCTAACGTCCCGATTTCGATTGGAGTTCGATAAGATTTTTCAAAACGTTTTACCCTTCCTCGCGCTTGAATGCCAACGTCAGACCATGTAAAACGTTTTCGGGCATAAATTCCCTGAATTCCATCGCAGGTAATGAGCAGGGAGTTCGAATCAGGATTTAATGCGTGTGTTATCGCTTGGAACCACTCCTTTTCAAAATCTTGCGCTTCATCGATTAAAATTGCATCATAGGCAGCTTTTTTATCTCCCAAGTCTTCCATTGTATTGAGTAACATCTTGGGAACAACTGCCTGGAAAAAATCATCGAATTTTCCTTCTCTTTCTGCCTTGCGACTTGCTTCTTCATATAAGCGTGAAAATTCAGAATTCGTGCTCAAGATATATTCGCTTGCCCATCCGCGGAAGGTATTGATGGTAATGTCCGCATTATAATCGAGCGGATTGAACAATTGAAAGAGTTGTTTTTTCAACAATTTATTATAGCATAAAATCAAGATCTTCCAGTCCGGATGTTTTAATGCCAGGTTTCTTGCACGGGCGATTAACAAGACGGTTTTTCCACTTCCTGCCACACCAAAAACGAGACGATGACCATCCCCGAGCCTTCGAGCCATTTTTTCCTGCTCTTGGTCCAATAATTTAATCACGTCCTCGACAGTAAAGAATTTAGACAGGTCAGCTTGCTTTCGAGTAGGTAAACGGCACGTCGGCACGATATTGCCCCGTAATGTCGTAAATTGTTCTTCGCTTAGCTCGAAATTGAGTGGCAATACATCCCCCAGATACTGCTCAAAGATATCTTGCCTCGACAGTGTTTCTTTAAACCATGCGTGAATCCTATTGGGAATCATGTTTCGGATTTCTTTAGCAATGGTGTCTTTTTCTGAGATTTGACTGAAAACAACGATCTTAGCTATTGGAACATCAATATTACTTGGAAGATGACAATTATTGACACGATTTTTCACCGCTCGCCAGTATTGATAAACTTGATCGAATGGATTCGGGATGATTTCACTTTCTCCATCTCTTAAACGTTCCCAACTGCCAGATTTATTGATGATTTTAAGATAATCCCCGAAATAATCCTTAATTTCAGCGATTACAATCCCAAATACGGGTGATAATAAGAGAAAATCAGGCCGTAATCCTCCGATACAAGGCTCAACATAACCCACGACGTGCAAATTGGTTTCGGTAAAGTTTTTAACTCGATTGTAGAAAGTTTTTTCCCCGGGAGTGGCATCAGGAGCGGGTTTATTGAGCATTTTTATGAAGTGCTAAAAACTTGGTAAATAGCTGTTGAGTTATGATTTTTAACCATGTATAAAAAATGGTGTGATATCTGGGGAGATAAGGTAACCTTTTTTATTACCATGTAATGCGATTGATGATATTTTTCAAGCGATCGATATCAAAAAATTTCCTAAGGAATTGATTCGTAGGAATAAAAAATGAAGGAAAGAAGCGATTGATATTCAGAAATATCTCTTTCATATCATTTTATTTAATATCTTCTTTCAAGTGCATTAAAATAAGTGATTAATCGGTGGATTTTTTACATCATAAACAATATTGAATTTTTCTCTCATTATTGATTTCATTTAGCATTTCAGCATGATTGCATTGATACAAATTAATAACACCTGTGGGAGAGCATCGATGCCCTCCCGGCATCCTCACGCATTTGATATTTTTCTGATCTTTCCAACGGCGCAATGTCTTGATGTAAACTACGGGTAAGACTGCGGCGGTCCCGATGACTTACATGAATGATAAGATTTGACAATAATATTTAAATGCTGTATTTAAATAGTGTCCAGATATGTTTCAACTTTTGGAAACTATGAATTACCCTCGAGAGCATCACATTGAGCACTATTTAGTAAATTAATGGTATGAGGTATAATTCTATAAAAATGGCTAATTATGGCATGTTAATTATTTAATACCGATATGTGACAGAAAAAAGCTTGAGAATTCCAAAGAAAGAATTCGAAAAATTCCGAAGAAATTTATTGCTTGAGACATTAGTATAACGTGATTGGAAAAATTTATATCGGAAAATGATTCATGACTGAAATAAAAATGAATGAAGACCAATTTAAAATCCTGGCAGGTAATACGAGCGAGGGACCAGTTGTAATGCTTAATCTATTAAAATTTAAGAAAAAAGGTGGTCGAGAGGCATATCTTCGTTATATCAAGGAATCTGGGCCTTTTGCTGAGGAAATCGGGGCAAAAGTGCTTTATTTAGGAAAAACAAAAGAGCTTCTCTATGGAGAGGAACAATGGGACTTGCTCCTCCTCATTCATTATCCTTCACGTAAGGCGTTTCAAAAAATGATAAATAATCCTGAATATCTCAAGGCTCACGAGTGGCGTGAAGAAGGTTTAGAAAGAGCGGTTCTTTATGCAACAGATCCCGTTGAATTTAAAGATATTCTTTCTGAATAAAAATTGACAGCGACTAAAAATCTTGTGATTACATGTATCATTACAGTGTTATTTATCGATAAAAGATCTCGTTATGTTAACTTTTCTTGAGAAGATTTTACATGGAATCGTTAATGAACTACCATGCATCTTACGTGCTCAAACATCACAAAATAGCCCTTAATCATATTTTAAATTCCCTATCAAGACCTTTTATTGAACTGATCTTTTATTGACATGATGTTTATCTCCTCAATGGAAAAATTAGTCCATTTTTTGCGTTTACTCTGTTTTTTTCTAATTATTTACAGATTCTAAGGTTTTTATACATTTATCGAATGTCATGATTAAAATTTTAAGAGATTCTAAATAGATTATTTAATTTGGAAAATCATTCATAACAGTTTGTTCGTGTTAGCATCTCATACATTCTCCATTTTGTCGCGGGAAAAATTGGACAAATTTATATATCCATATTTTTATTAGTATTCATGACAACTAGGGGTTTTATAAGTAATTTTCGATTTGAAATTCTCAATAATTTCAAGTTTGAATTTTCTTACTCCTTCAGATCATGTCATGATTTCATCATCATTGACAAGAATATTAAATGATTATAGTGATGTTGAAAATGTAAATGTATTCAAATGAAAAGAGATGGATATTATGAAGATCATTCAAAAAAGGAAAAGTTTCACAGTTTTTTTTTTATTCATGTCTCTTTTTTGTACGGTACTATTTATTCCCCTAGTTCAATTTAAAATCAATAAAACTAATCCCTTTCTTCAAGAAAATTTTAAGGATTTAAAATTTTCGGTAGTTGAAGATAGTGAAGATAGTGAAGATATTAAACTAACCAAGAGTGCTGATCCCTTAGAATTGGGAAAAGCTGAAACGATAACGATTAAATTTGCTGATGATTCATTAGTCAAATTAGTATTAATTGAATTTGATAAAACCAATCATTCAATGTTTTCAATCAGTGACAAAAAATGGAGATATGTTGATTGGATTCCCTCAACTATAGGTGTTTTTCCATTTATAATATGGTTTCAGGATAATCTTGGTAAGTGGAGTTATATTAAAGATTCAATTCAAGTGATTGATACAAAGCCACCAGATTTTTACGATTTAGTTGCTAATACAGACATTTCAGAAGTGGGTGAACCCATAACGATATCCCTTAAAATTGTAGACCCCTCAGGAATAAAAGAAGTGTTACTCGAATTTGAGTATTTCAATTACTCCATAAATTATGTAGGAAACGACATCTGGCAATGTAATTCTTTGATTCCTAACAAAACAGGTGAGTATTATTATAAAATATATATTCAGGATAATGCAAATAATTGGAGAGAAATTGATGGAAGTTTTTCCATTCTTGTACCAGACTCCGCTCAAAATCCGTTTATTCTTCCACCTATATTCTTTTTTATAATAAGCTCAATATTGGTTTTTTGTAGTATAATTGGAGGAATTGAGCTTTATCAAAAAATGCAAAGTATTCCAAAAAAAGTCCAATCAAACCTGAAAAAAGTTACCAAGTATCATAACCAAATTCAATCTAACATGCTCCCAATCTTTGATGACCGAAAACGATTAAAAAAGAATGCTAAAATAGCAGAAAATGTTGGAGATTATACGAAAGCAGCAGAGATATATCGAACATGTAAAAAAATGACCAGTAATTCGATAAAATATAATAATAGATCAGAAGAGTTGAACCTGGAATTATATGATAATTTGGAATATGAAGCACTATTTATCGATTCAATAATGTCAATAACAATGAAATGCATAAATGATTTAATATCAAGACATTGTATTGAAAATGGAATGAAATATTATTGCAGGCCCATATTACACGTTGATAAATCACGTAGACCAGATGGACTCATCCTGAACAATGCTCATTTTCTCGAGAAAAGATTGATAAATCCGATGAACGGAGAATACTTGATGAAAGAACTTGATATTAACCCCTTAAAAATGAATAAGATTAAAGCATATCAATTCATTTTTACAAATTCTTTCTCCCCTGAAAACTTGAGGAATATAGCGGAAAGGTTTCAAATGGAGGAGATGATGCTATTCATTACTTGCCTTGAGTGGCCCCTTTTTCAATATGCTCAGCGAATGGAATTACCAAATGATACAAGCATGCAAGTTCGAAAAAACGTGCGAATCATCAACTATCAATTATTTACGGAATTAATGGATTTCAACATGATTTATAAAGATAAGTTCGCAAAAATTCTTAAATTAAACAAAACAAGGAACTTAGTTCTGTTAAATGCCATGTTAAAGAATAGATTTAA
>DXJM01000288.1 GCA_019057355.1 Promethearchaeota archaeon
AATTCATTTCATAAGAAAATTTATATTTTTTTATAAAGAGTGTAAGATGCAGTAATGAGCGCGAATACAATCACAGAAAACACCATGAGCCACTCAGTAAAAGGAACTAAAGCTTGTGTAAAGGGGGTGATAATAAAAATTAATATAATTATCATTATGAACGTAGGGATACAAGCAATGATTGCTAAATAGCTTGAATATTGCGAGCTTTTAATAATTAAATATCCAAACATGGTGTAAAATATTATTCCTGTTAAAATGGTTAACAGGGTTGTGAAGTAATGTGAGATTATGATCAAAGGTTCTTCTTGAATAGCGGGATAAATTCCTATTGATGCCATTAGTAAACTTGATATGATAGAGATAATAATGGCACTTTTTACCAGTTTAATACTTGAGTCTTCATTATAAAATGATAACCCAACGTAAAGATAAAAAATTGCTCCAGATATACCTGAAAATATCAGACCATAGTTAAAAAAATGCCCTCCAGGACCAACTCCTAAGGAACTAACCATATCCTGAAATATGCTATAACCAGGGTATAACAAAATTGCGATTATATCACATATTAATCCTGTCAAGCCAGATATTATTCCAAATATACCTCCAGGTATTATTTTAAAAAATTTACCAAATAAATCACGAGTTATTCCCATAAATAATCAAAATAGTTAAAATTTAAATTAATTTATGGTTTGAAAAATCCAGACCTTTCTTTCAGGATCATTGTTTTTTACATTCTTTTTGAATCATCTTGGAAATATTAAAAATAAGTTCTCTAATACCTTGTCTTGTCTTACCAGAACCTTCAATCACTTTTTCATTAATTAATTTCGAGATGTTTTCACCACCTTGAAAATCTTGCTTATCTGCTTTATTTGCCACGATAAATAACGGAATTTCTTCTCCAATAAATGCTTTTGTTTCATCTAAAGCTTCTTTAGCTTTTGGAAGATTGTTTATATCACAACCGTCAATTAAAAAAATAACACCATCACAACCTTTTGATAAAATTTCTCGAATAACAGAAAATTGAGGCTTTCCAGGAACACCTTTTAGTTCAATATCTTGTCTATGCCATCCAATATATTTTTCTTGATTTCTTTCATATTCCGCTTCATTTAGGAGTTCTCCATTCAATTCATTTTCCAAGTCTGGTCGTAAAAAAATTACCCTCGCAAAATCAAATCCCGTAGTAGTTTCTGTTTTTTCTTCTGATATGGCATGAGCTAATTTTTTCTCAATTATAATGGCATCATTATCAAGTGCTTGAATTAGAGTAGTTTTCCCAGAAGAAAAATATCCCGTGACCAAAATTTTTATTGGTTTAATCAATGTGAGATACTCGATAAATACAATAATTCTAATTCTAAATAATATAAAGTAACAACATTTACTATTTAAATTTTTATTAGTATTTTTCAAACAAACTTTTGTTTCAATATTTTCTCAATACATGGTTTATTTACTTGTAAGCATTATATCAATTAATTCCAAGATTTCACATTGATGACTATGAAATACAGAACTCCAAAAATATTACTATTGGTAAGCATTATCGCTATAGCGATTATTTTCATCGTGATTGCTATTAATTTTATCAGTATTTTCCCTCCAGCTCCAACTTGTGGATGAGGTTATTAAATATAATACTTAAAAAAAATAAAAAAAAACCGAGAAGAATGATTTTTATGAATAAAATGATGGTCATAAAAAAACAATCCTTGCAAGGGATTCGGTAAATATAACAATTTCATAGAATTTATAAGATAGTAATGCTTTAATTAATTAAGCGCTCGTAGTATAGAGGTAGAATCTCTGGTTCCCAACCAGAGGACGCGGGTTCAAATCCCGCCGGGCGCATTATTTTAGCGTGTATTTTCAAGGATGACTCTATTCAAAATACTTATTGTACTATAGGCTATAATCATAAATATTTATTAGAAAAACTACCATATATTAATCGTCTAAAATTTAATGGTTTTCAAGAAAAAATACCACCAACTAATAACGTGATATACATTTCAAAAGATAACAAAAAATCTGAAGACACAAAAAAATACATTGGATTTAATGTTTCTGAAGACACAAAAGATTTATGGCAGAATTTCACCAGTGAGAATAATATATCAACAATTTCAAAATTAATCCGCCAAAGTGTCGAATTTTATATTAAAATGAAACCTAAAATGGATTTTTTGGAGAATATCGATAAAATTACTCATGGGTTTAAAGAGCCGTTAACTGCAATTAAAGGATACTCCCAACTACTAATCGAAGATTACAAGGATGAATTAGCCTGGGATATTTTGCTAAAAATTAAAAATATCTTCGATGAAAGCATAAAACTGGAAAAAAAAATTAGCGATGCCATGGAGCAACTTTCAACAGAAGAGATTACTTTTGATGTTCTTATAATTGATGATGATGATTCAACGATTAATTTATTGAAAGATTATTTTGATAAAAAAGGTTATTCGACTAAAGAAATAGTTAAAGGTAAAGAAGCACTTTTTTTACTCAAGAGAAATATCCCGAAGTTAATTTTATTGGATGTATTATTACCAGATATTGATGGTTATGAAGTATGCAAAAATATACGTTCAAACCTTAATTTTAAAGATATACCCATTTTCTACATAACAGCCGTTCCAGAAGGTGAAGTACGGGAGAAAATAGAAGAAACCGGCGCAAATGGATATTTTATCAAGCCTTTTGATCTTAAAAACTTTATTAAATTAAATAAATACTTATAAGCATGCAAAAATAGTATGTATAGAATAACTATTGCTCATTTTCAGTTTTAAATAATCTAATAATAAAAATACTACCTTTATTTCTCCCCTTCGATTTAACAACAATTTCACCATTATGCAATTGAACGATTTCTCTTGAGATGTAAAGTCCTAAACCACTCCCTTCAAAAATAATATCCAATTCTTCATTAAATCTCTCAAATTTTCCAAATCGGGTAAATAATCTCTCTTTTTCTCTTTCAGTTAGCCCCACTCCCGTATCCCTTACTATTATCTCAATATAATCATTTTCTTCTAGTAGTTTTATAAATATTGCCCCTCTTTTGGGTGTATTTTTAATGGCATTTGATAACAGGTTAGAAATAACTTGGTTAATCCAAATTTCATCAATTTTGAAGAAAAATTCTTTTGGAGTCTCTTTTTTTATTAATATATTTCTTTCATTAATAAAGATCTCGAAGCTTTCAATAGACTCATCTATTATTTTTACTAAATCTTGATTTTTAAGATTTAAAGTTATGCCACTTGCTTCTAATCTCAAGCTATTTATTAAATTATCACTTAATAATTTTAGGCGTTTCCCTCCTTTATGAATCGTGGATATCAACTTGAGAGTCTTTTCATTAAGGTCATCCCTATAATTCTCGATTAGGTGTTGAGAAATACTAAATATTGATATTAATGGAGTTTTTAATTCATGGGAAATTCTTCTCACGAGATCGTTTCTAATTTGATCGAGTTCCCTAAGTCGTTCGATTTCCTGTTTAATTAATTCTTCAGCTCGTTTATTTGCTGTTATATCCAATACAATTGCTTGGACTAAATATTCAGAACCTAATCGTACTAAATTCAGATGTATGAGGACCCAAACTAATGTTCCGTCTTTTTTATATATTTGTAATTCAGTGGGTTCACTTTCGTTTCCCATAATCCCTTTCTGGAACCCTTCCACCATTTCATCCCAATAATTTGTGTATAAGCTTGTTATCTCTCTAACCTTTCGATTAAAAATCTCTTGTTTTTTAAATCCAAATATTTCTTCTGTTGCGGTATTACAATCTATTATTTTACCATCTAATGAGACGAGTAAAATGGCATAAGGTGAGGTTTCAAACAACTGCTTATATTTTCGCTCAGATTCTTTCAACTTATCATCAGCTAATTTTTGTTTTGTCGTATCAGAAATAATCATGCCCAATCCTTCACTTACTTTAAATGCTTTTAGAGAAATGTACCGTTTTATCATCGAAGGGATTTCCAAATCTCGCTGTATGGCAATAGGTTCTCCTGTCTTAAGAATATTTTTTAACATCTTGTACACTTCGGATTCTTTTATATCAGGAATAAAGTCTATAATATTTTTTCCGATAATCTCTTCTTTTATAGTTCCCTCAGGCAAATATTCTTTTACGCCAATATCTGAAATATCTATGAGATTAAGGGTTGAATCCCAGATGAAAAATGCATCAGTTGCAGAATTCATGAATGTTCTCAGTTTTTCTTCAGACTTTTTAAGTTCCTTTTCAGCATTTTTTCGAAATGAGATATCTCTCGCCGTAAATATTATCTTTAATTCATCTTTCTCATTATAATAGATATGGCCTTTTATATCTAACCACAGGAATTGTCCATTTTTATGTCTTACCCTGGTTTCAATCATCCCCTCTCCCCTCATTATCGTGTGATTTAATATTTTTATTGCCGGATCAACATCCTCCTTGTATAAGAGGTTTAATATATTTGTTCCCACAACTTCTTCAATTCTATAACCCATTATTCGATAACATGGTTCTTCATTAACATATTCCAGAATAAACTTGTCATCAATAATACATATAATATCATTAGCATTTTCAGTAATGAGTCTATATTTTTTTTCTGATTCTTTTATTTTTTGTTCTACCTTCTTTTGAAAAGCGATGTCCCGTGCAAATACTAGAATTTTCTCTTTATTATCAACATCGATAAACACGCTCCCTTTAAGATGAAACCACATAGGTTCTCCGTTTTTATGAATTAGTTTGGTTTCTAAAGACCCTTCACCTTCTTCAAAGATTTTTTTTAGTCCTTGTTTAATTATGTCATGATCTTGAGGATGAATGAAATCTAATGAATCTCGTGATTTTAATTCTTCTGGTGAATAGCCCAATAATTTTTGATGCACATTTTCATTAAGATATTCAATTTGATAATCTTGATTAAAAACAACAATTAAATCATTAGCATTTTCTGTAATACGTTTATATTTTCCTTCAGATATCTTTAATTTTTCATCGATCAGGACTTCATTTGAGATGTCATGGAGTGTTCCTTGAATAAAACTTTTATTTTTCGATTCACTAAGAATATTTTTAATGATTTCCCTTACCCATTTTATATTTCCGTTTTTATCATTTATGCGATAAACGATATCAATTATATAATCAGGAATTTCCTTTATTTTTTTAACTTCATTTTGTCTGATTGCATAATCTTCATAAAAAATAAGATCTTCTAACTTGATCAACCCTTTATTAAAATCTTCTTCCATGTACCCGGTAATATCATGAACATTGCCTTTAAAGAAATAAGGATTTGAATTGATGTTATCCGCTTGATATGCAATGCCCTGAAAATTATCAATGAATGAATGGTATTGCTCCTCAGTTTCTATAAATTGTTTTTCAACAGTTTTTAATTTGGTTATATCTCTCATTGTTGAAACAAAACCAATCACTTGTCCCTGTTCATCATAATAATTTTTTGAAGTGCTAGAAATCCATACATAATGTCCTTTTTTATGAAGAATTCTATATTGTATAGGTCGAGTATAAATAACCTTTTTACGTTTTAAAGCTTCTGAAAATAGCTTGAATAATACCTTTCTATCTTTTGGGTGGATTCTTTCAAAATCTATTTCTTCTTTAAACCTTGCATTCTCTCCAATATACTTTAAATATTGAGGTGATAAATACATGAATCTTCCATCCAAATCCAAAATAATAATGGCATCTTCGATGTTTTCAATTATATTTCGATATTTTTTTTCAGAAATATTTAGTTGTTCTATGGTATATTGCTTTTCAAGAATGCTACTTATAATATCGGAAGCAATTTGAAAGATTAAAAAATCTTCCTTCTTCCAATTGTAATTTATTTCTTTGCTACAAAAAAAGATGAAACCTATTCTTTTCTCTCTAATTTTTAACTCGTGGATGATTATGGATTGGATCTCAAGATTTGTAAAAAATTTGTTCAGCTGGTCTTTAATTCCATAAAAATTTTCAATATTATTTATTTGAATCATTGTTTTATCCTTTAATTGATTTGATATCCAAGAAATATCTCTTAATTTTTTACCTCCAATTTTCTTACTCTCCAGACCTGACTTAGACCACTCATTTGTAAGGATTAATTTTTGATCGTCTTTTTTATACAAAAATACGAATGCCCTATCACTTTTGCTTACAATACCAGCTTCCAAAATGGTCAATTTAATCGCATTTTCAGCACTTATGGCATTAACAAACTGGCTTGAAACGTTTAAACCTTTTTCTTCAACCTTAACTCTCTCTTTTCGGTCAAGAGATTCATTGCTTAAATTCATTTATGCATTCAATCCAGGCATATTTATTTTTCTTGACAGATATGGAAATAATATTATATATTTTTATGTTTTCCTACCAAGATAAGCCTTTGAGAAATTTCAAATCAGCTACAATAGCATTAGAATCGTGCGCAGGAATTTCCATGTAGGAATGAAACTCATTTTGCCAAAAAGCATTACCAGAAGTCAATGATCGAATATCTTCAGCAAATTTCAATGAATTTCTAACTGGAATGAGAATTTCGATCGTTGCTTGGAACTCATCCTCATGATTAATTTTTTTAATTTTTGCGGAGTATTTCGAAAAAAGTGAATGTACACTTTTAATATAAAGGGGAGATATTTGAATATACGTAGTATAAATCGGTTCCAATAAAATTAATCCTCCTTCATTCAAACCTTCTTTTATCGCTCTATATAGCATTGCGGAGAGTTCTGAAAAAGCATTTTCTTCATTAATGGTCGTTAGTTTTAACTCATTAATAATAATTTTTACTTCTGCTAAAGATTCACCACAAAGTGGGCCGTTTAAACGGATCTCATCAAATATATCAAGGAGTAGATTTTTATAAAATAAATTTAATTGTTTTTTTCCTTTGTAAATAATCAGGTTTTTATCATCATCGCATTTCCAAAAATTCCCAATATCTTCATCAGAAAGACCTGTTTTCTCCTTTAGAATAAGTTTTAGATACTCTTGAGATTTAACTGCAATGTAATCATTTTCTTGAAAGAATTTTATGGTCTTGGGATCTAAATGACTTACGGTCACTTCTAAATAATTTTGTGCATCTCCACTTTTAACCGTAATTAGAGATGAAGAAGATTTACATGATTCTTTAAAAACTGCTCTTGGTTCTGAAATAGAGACTATTACGCCTCTTTTACTTATTTCATCAGCAGTAACCTCAAGATGTAAGGGCCCCGTTCCAGATAATAGATATTCACCATTTTCTTCCTTAATCTCAAATCTTAAATTTGGATCTTCAATTAAAAGATTTTCAACTAATTCCTTCATTTTTTCTAAATCTCTCAAGTATTCAGGTTCAATGGATACAGTCACCACAGGAGTAGATATGTATTTTACATTTTCAAAAGGTATCATTTTATCCCGATATTTTTGGTCTATAAGGGTATCTCCACTTTTCACTCTTTTTAGGCCTTCAATAGCTATAATATTGCCAACAGGAAGTTGATCTATTTTCACTCTTCGCTGTCCCATAAAAAGAGCTATATTTTGAATCCTCTCATTCTTATTTTCATTTAAAAGATATACTTCTTGGCTTTTAGAACATGTTCCTGAAAAAATTCTTCCAGTTGCCACATGACGTGTCTTGTCTGCTTGAACTTTACTCAAGCAAATAATTAATGGTTCTTTGGGATTACATTCTAACATTGCTTTCCCAACATCAGAATTAAGATCTCCCTTCCAAATCTTCTTAATTCTATACTTTTGAGCTATTTTTGGATTGGGTAAATGTTTAATAACCATTTCTAAGATTGCTTCATGAATTGGAAAATAAACAGCTAAATCTGAATAAGATTCCTTGTTGTATGTTTCTTTTTTATATCTTGATCGTATATCTTTAAATTTTAACGTGTTTTTTTCCAATATATCCAGTGTAAAACCCCACTTATGAAGAGCACTTCCAAAAGCAACATTTCCATCAGCAGGTGAGACTTTCCATTGATTATTAAAAGGAGTCCCAGCATGTCGTTCAATTAATTTGTTAAAATCATTAATAATTCTCGTGTATTTTTTCCTTATACTTTCATCTGTTAATTTCAATTCTCTGATAAGGCGATCAACTTTATTTATAAAAAGGATAGGGCGAACACCCTCTTGTAATGCTTGTTTGATCACAGTTTCGGATTGTGCGATAATTTCTTCTACAGCATCAACTACAACAATGACTCCATCGATCAACCTTAACGCACGAGTTACCTTCCCCGAAAAATCTAGATGCCCTGGAGTATCTACTAAATTAACTAAATATAGCTCCTTTTCTTTTGAATTTTTTTCATAATATAAGGAAATATTCGTGGATTTCATGGTAATACCCCTTTTCTGTTCCTCTTCTAAATAATCTAGTGCTCGGGCTTCACCTGCTAATTCTGGTGATAATAATCCTGCTTGACTCAATAAAGAATCGCTAAGAGTTGTTTTTCCATGATCTATATGGCCAACAAGACCAATATTTCTTATATTTTCAGTATTCTTCATTAAATCTAGAATCTCTGTAATTTCTTTTCGACGGGGCATGCTAAAATTTTCTTCTCTTTTCTCATATTATCCTTAATGTATTACTATTATTTTTCTGATTAAAATTTTTAGAAATTTAGGAGGGAAATGATTTTTCGCCACTCAAGATCTTCATCATTTTATTATTTGCGTCCTGCAACAATAATCTGTTGGGTCAGATAGCGCATCAAAATCATTTCCCATAATTATTGTTATTATAGTTTTACTTCTCCATCAATACGAACTATTCGTCCGTCAACTTCAAGTCTATTATCACAAAAAAGTTCTATTGCCTTTGGAAATGCTTTATGCTCCCATTCGAGTATTCGAGCACTAAGAGTCTCCTTGGTGTCGGTATCGTAAACAGGGACGCATTTTTGTATTATTATAGGTCCATGATCAATCTCAGCATCTACAAAATGAACTGTAACACCTGAAACTTTTACACCATATTTCAAAGCCTCTTCTTGAGCATGCATTCCGATAAAATTACTTGGAAGCAAGGCAGGATGGATATTCATAACTTTTCCATTGAAATGGTCAATAAACATCTTGCTTACCAAGCGCATGTATCCAACAAGGACTATTAGTTCACAGCAATATTTATCTAAAATTTCAATCATTTTGTGGTCATAATCTTCTCGAGTTCTCTCTTGTTTGCCTGATTCAATCAAAAATGCGGGTATGTCGTGATTTTTTGCTCGTATCATGCAATATTTTTCAGGTTTGTTACATATTAAAACTTCAACTTTAGCTTTTCCTTTTAATATACCTGTTTTAGTTGCTAGGACAATAGCTTCAAAATTAGATCCACTCCCACTTGCAATAGCTCCTATTTTAAGAATTTTTTCCATAATATCACAATAAAGATGAAAAAAGAATAAACCTTATTGTTAATAATTACTAACTACGTGATATTTTTCCCCATTAATTTATAAAAAAAAATCTTGTTTAACTACACAATATATTGACAAAAATTATCATTATAATCAAAAGATTTTTATTTGA
>DXJM01000289.1 GCA_019057355.1 Promethearchaeota archaeon
AAGAAAAAAATTAATAAGTTCTTCATTTCTTATTCCTTGAATTTCAACTGTATTCTCCAAAACTATTTCCAAAAATTACTAAGTTAAATTATAACAAAAGATTCTATTGTGATTGTTTAAGAAGAATTATAATATTGAATCGTTGATATTTTGAATTTTTTTATAAAAATATTTATCATTTAGATACCTTATTTTGGACGGGTAATTTTCTTTTTTAAACGAAATAATTGGAAAGGATTTAGGATATATAATAAATTGATAAAAAAAAGAGTATATCCAATAAAAATAAAGGAAATTTTTGACAAATAATCATTTTTTTTATAGATTTTCAAATAATTAGGATTTATCCAAAAAAAAATTTCATAGATTAACTTAAAAAAAGTATTCCAATCTGAATGTTTAGAGAGTAGTAAAAGACTTCCTATGATCATTTTTTTTTCATAATAAAATAGTTGTCTCATTGTTTGAGGAAGTTTATGATATATTTTTGCATCATCAACATACCCAAATTTGTATCCTTTCTTAAATGCTCTATAAGTAAAATCACCATCTTCTGAAGTTGGAAAATTATTATCAAACATTATACCATTATCGAATATTTTACGATTGACTAGCAGATTTCCTGTTCCAGCCATCTTAATATTTTTATTTTTTTTTAGATTTTTTCTAACTTCTTTATGATAGAGGTCGAAGAACTTTGTAATAGAATTTTTTTTAGCATTTGATACATTAACTGAACCTATCAAAATATCATAGTCATTAATTTTTTCCATTAGATTCTTTAACCAATTTTTACCAGCAATTTCATCGGCATCGATAAAAATAATCCATTTTCCTTTTGATTTTGCTACTCCAGTATTCCTCACTTTACCCAATTTTCCAGAAGAAGAAATGACTTTTAAATTATCCATCTGATATTTAATTTTGTATTGTTTTATTATTTGAATGGTATTATCAGTGGATTTATTATCTACTATGATAATTTCATATTTTTGGGATAAATTTTGCTTTTTTAAGGAATGCAATAAATTAACTATATTTTCTTCTTCATTATAAGCTGGAACTACAATACTAATTATGGGATCCATTTAAATCTCTTGATTAATATAATTTTTTGGAATCCATTTCCGCATCCAACATCCAAAATGATATTTTTGTTTGAGATTTTAACATTTTTTAACAATTCTTTAAATTCATATATTTTGAATGGATTTGGCATAAAATATATCGATGGTCTTTTTAAAATTAGATAATTTATAAAAGATTTTTTTGACCAATCTAGATTTTTTAGCATTATCAATTGTATTATTCATATAGTTTTATTTTTAGTAAGAATGAATAAAATTTTAAATAAATTGCCGATATAAACTTAACATTTTCTTGTTAAAATTTGCTATTAAATATTGATTCATTACCTTGTTATAACCATTTTGACCAAAAACTTTTCTTTTTTCATCATTAGAAAGGAGATGATCTATTTTTTGAGCAAGAATTTTAATCTTTTTGAATGATACCAATAATCCATTTTCTTGATCATCTATTAAACCCTTAACATTTCCTTCAATTGCTCCTATGACGGGTTTTTTAAAATACCATGCTTCCAAATACACAACTCCAAACGCATCATCTAAAGAGGGTAAAACGAAGATATCACAGCATTTAAAGGCTTCTAATTTTGTCTTCTCATCAACAAATCCCAAATCTATGATATGTGATTTTAATTCAGGAGGCATGGTGTCATAAAATTGTTCAAATTCTCTTGTTTTTGCTCCAGCAATCAGTAATTTGATATCTTTATATTTTTTAATTAAGAAATGCAATGCATATATACATTGAAAAATTCCTTTGGCATGAGATCGTCTACCCATAAAAAATAATACAGGGGCATTATTCGCCATGTTGAGCCGTTGCTTTAAATCACCAATCTCCTTATTCTCATAATTTTTTAACTCTAATCCTGGGGATATTACACTAATTAGATCTTCTTTAATTCCATGCTTCACATAGAATTCTTTTTCGACAGTTGTTTCGGCAATAATAGCATCAGAATTTCTCAAAATTCTTTGATATGAAGGATAAAAAATATATCCGGCATACGGATTAATGTGAAATACTGGTTTGACAATAAATGGTATTTTTTTTTTTTGCAAACTTATAGGCAAAAAGATTAGATGTTAAATAAATGGGCGATGAGTGAATTAAATCAATTCTCTTCATTTCATGTATTTTTTTCAAGACATGATATATTTGATAATAGTTTGGATTAGCGTAATATCTTTGGATCAATAATCCTTTTGCTAAAACATCTAACAGTTTTGCATTATAGTTTTTAGCACTCGAATATAAATAGGGATTTATCAGTTTATCTGATACAATCTCTAGTTTTTGATTAACATATTGATTAAAATAAAATAGGGTTCTGATAATGGAATTTTTTAGCGTTTTAGCTCTAATAACTTCGACATTATTGAAAATTTTACCATATTTCTGCTGGATATAAGTGCTTTGTTCAAAAAAATGCTGAGAGATTCTTTTTATATTGCCTGTGATAACAATCGTTTCCATGTATTTTGAAATGTAATTTGCTATGTTTAAAAAATAATTTTCATTACCACCAATTATAGGATAAAAACGAGGAGATACAAGACAGAGTAATGATTCATTGAAATTCATTGATTTATTCAAATTTTTTATTTTTTGACAATTATTTTTTAAAAGCAATAGCATAACTTACCCAGCCAACTAGCCACCATAATTCATAAAGATATTCCTTTTTATCCTTAAAATAATGGATAATGATAAGAAATGGAATAAAAATTATTTTTTTCCAATTGAAATATGTTTTGATTTTTATAGTTTTGAAATTATTGTTTATGAGAAGAGTTTCTATCTCTTTTTTCTTATATAGTTTAACATGAGTCTCATCGTCATAAAAATTAAAAGTAATGCCTTTTTTTTTCATTGAAGGAAGCACTCTTGTATGATATGAGGGAAATTCAATATAAATCATTCCGTTTGATTTAAGTTTCTGAGCGAGATTAGATATGACTTCGCTTCCTTTTTTTAAATGTTCAATAACTTGAGACATTACGATTATGTCAAAAAAATAGTTAGGGATTTCCTTCATATCAGAGTGTTCCAAATCAATAATCCAAAATTTTTCTAGATTTAATGAATTGTGGATTTTTCCATTCAACACATCATATTTATCAACCCCATAATATTTACAGGATGGAAAATATTTTTTAGTATTTTGCGGACTGTAATTCCCACATCCAACGTCTAATAAATTTAAATGTTTATTAATCATATAATTTCCTAAGATGCTAAACCTAGGTGGTCCTCCTATAAAAATATAAAAATATCTTAAAAAATTTAAAATAATCTTCATACGGTTTATTTTACTTTTGTTTTTTAATTATTCCTATTAATTTTTGATGTAAATTCATTAGCAAATTTTCACTATTTTCTTGACTTATCATACAGCTTTTTATAGTTAGATTATGATGAAATTTTTTTCTTAATTCCTTATTTTCATATAAGGTTTTTATACCATCTAAATATTCAGAATTAACGGTATCATAAATTAAGATATCTTTACCATTTTCTAAAAAATATATTCCTTGAATTCCCTTTTTTGTTGATATGAATGGCAATGCAACGGAAATATAATCGGAGCATTTTATTTTAAGTCCTTCACCGCTTATAATAGGGACTATCGCAAAATCAGTAGCATTTAATAAATCATCTAAATTTTCTACAAATCCCATACTAATAATATTTTTCTTTCTATATTTCTTTAAATTATGTCCTGCTAATATGAATGTAATGTCAAGTGCATTGAATTTTGGAGCGATATAATTTTCTATTAATTTAAAAGCCTCTTCGTTTGGTGGATGAGGAACACCGCCGTGAAAAACAATGAGAGTATCATTTAAAGGAAGGTTCAATTGTTCTCTAAGGTTTTTTTTTAATTCGGGATTTATTGATAGATAATCTTCATTTTTTAGTATTGAAGGTTGGAGGATTACTTCAATTTTATCCTTCTCTATTTTAAACTCTTTCATATAAAATTGTTTGTCTATATTACTAACTGAGATTATACTATCTGCTATTTTACACGTTATTTTTTCATATCTTTTGGTAAACGATCTAACAAAGCCATATAATAATCTAGGAAATCCCTTTTCAAAATAAGAAATTTTAACAAATTCACTTTCAATACCATGAGAATCGTAAATTAATTTTGATTTATTGCCAACTAATAGTTTCAATAATATGAAGCCAAATGGAAATTCAAAATGGATGATATCAAATTTTTCAGCTTTGATAATTTTATACAATTTATAAACCAGAAATGGATTAAGATCATTAAAAAATTTTTCTTTAAGAGCATAGATTTTTAATTCTTTATGATAGTAAATCTTGCATTTGTTTACTAATTGTTTATCTTCCAATCCTTTTGCTTTCATGGAGTGAAGTATTGATACTTCATAATTATTTTTTATGAATGATTTCGTGTATAGTAATGTTCGAGCGGTAGCTCCAATATTAGGGGATAAAGCATTTTGATGAGGAAAAATAATCAATACTTTCATAATCATCTATTTTTAGTTATTTATTTGAATTTTTTGGCTAATATTGAAAATTCAACTATAGAAAGTTCATTAGGATCAAGATGTTGGAAATTTCTGTGAAGTCCTTTTTTAATCCGAATAATCTCGGATAGTGGTCCTGCTTTATTGCATTTTAATTCAAGAATCTTAAAATCATATTTATTAAATAATTTGATGTATTGTGAAAATCTCATTCGATTTGTATCACCAATAAAATTCCAATATCTTGAAGGATATTTTAAAAAATTTAAATAACACTTATCTCTAATGTGAAAATGATCTCTTAGATCTATATAATGATAGGAATATCCTTCCTTTTTCAATAATTTATAGATATTTATTATAACTAAATTTACATCATAAGTATGTTCTAACACGGCATTGGAAAAAATTAGATCAATAGATCCAAATTTTATTTTATCAAATGATTCAAACGATTTGCTTCCATAATAATGAATTTTTTTTTTATTGATTGTAAATCTAATTCATTAGGGAATATCCCTTTTTTCGTGTAAAATTTTAAAAATCCTTCGTATAATTTTAAATTGAATTCATTATCTAAAATTTGACGATACCTGTCAACTAAATATACAGCTTTTGCTCCATTAATTATAAAAATAATTGCTAATAATAAAGATTTACCAGGTCCAATTTCTAAAATTATCT
>DXJM01000290.1 GCA_019057355.1 Promethearchaeota archaeon
ATTAAAAAAATTTACCTATTTTAATAAGTTTATGTTTTAGTCAGTTAAGCTTTTCAAGCGATGATATCATTTAGTTAAACATTCATTTGAATAAAAAATTTTCTATTATCCGAATTTGCCATGCATGAGCAATCTTTTATGCAAAAGTATGAATGAATAAAAAAAAATTTTAACAAGAGAAACAATGACACAAAAAGCACTCAATCATTTTCATGAAAAGACCTATCCGCGATAAATCACTTCTTTTCATCTACCTTCACATTTATAAGAGAAGCGTGCTTCTAAATACATGGCACTTCGCTCAACGTAAAAGACCCATGTCATAAAAAAACCCATATCGAAAACATCCCTGTCCAAAAAAACAAAAAAAATTTCAAAAAAATCATGTCCGAAAAAAAAAGACCAGAAAATGTAAAAGAAGAAGAACCTGTATTGGAATACAAGATCACCGACCTCATCACGCTAAAATTGGAAAATAACGTGACAAATATTTACATAAATAACCAGAAGTTTAGGCAATGTAAATACCTGCTTATAAGCGTATCATTGGATAATATCCATCAGCTTAACCGAATTGAGAGCATCGACCAGGCAAGCGAGCTTCTCGATCATTCCTTGGATCAAATCCCCGAAAGATGGAGGAGTGACATGATTCCTCCCGAAACGGAGTTTTGGGGTCATTGCTCCAACCTGCAAGCCTGGGTGGAAAATGACTATGACACGCGCATCATCGACTCCCGGCTTGGCTTTCCATTTCTTGAAAAATTAAAAGAAAACGGCGATCCGAAAGCCAAGAACGTGTTCAAGGAAGAAATCGCCAAAAAGTTCAAGGAAGGCTGGATTCCCACCATCGAATATTTATGGGAGGTAGGATATTTGAAGGATTTTACCGAAGAGGAGCAGCAATTCATTTTGAAAGACGTCAACCAAGCAATCTTAAAAGCTTTAAAAAATAACCACTCCTTTCGTAGGAGCAACCTATTATTAAACGTATTACTTGAAGGCGGTTACCTATATCTTCTTGAAGAAGGTGATAAAATGCAATTTCAAGCGGTGCAAGAGCTGCGAAAAGAATGCCTCGACATTCTTGAAACGCAACGTGATTTCAGGACGTATCGCGATTTAGTGACCTTGAAATTTCAATACATCGAACCACATGAAAGAAGAATGTTTATCGAAAGTCAAAAAATAACACTTGCCATGAAAAATCGAAAGCTTTCTTTGGAAAAAATCGTGAAGTATCTCATCTTGAAAGGATACTTCGGGGCGTTAACCATTGAGGATATTGAATCCCATCCGAAGCTCCAACAACTTGAGGCGCTTGAGCTTACGTCATTCCGTACCCCTTATACATTAAAAGTATTTCCACGAGGAATATCGCATTTAAAAGGTCTAAAAACCCTTAAAATAACGAAATACCCGTTAAAGAGCATTCCTGATTCGATAGGAAACCTTGCCGAACTTCAAACACTGGATCTTTCTGAAAACCAATTAAGATATTTGCCTGAATCCATTGGAGGGCTCAAGAACCTGGAGAGTCTCAAGCTCCAAAAAAACCAATTAGAAGCGCTTCCAGAATCCATCGGAGATCTTTTCAATTTAAAGGAATTAGATATTAGTGGTAATAATCTTGTAGAATTACCTTCTCAGATAACCTGCTTAACATTGCTTCAAAAGTTGGATATAGAAAGCAATAAACTTAAACAATTAAAACTTGAATTTTCAAGTCTATTATCATTAGAATCCCTTAAAGCGGCAAATAATCAATTATTGGACATTCCAATTTCAATTGGAGAATTAAAAAATCTTAAAAATTTAGATTTATATCAAAATGAAATTTCTAAGATTCCTAAGCAAATCTGTCATCTCAAATCTCTTCAACATTTTAACATTGGTAGAAATAAGATTATAAAAATTCCAGATTACGTTGGCAATCTTATAATGTTAACTAAATTATCCATTGGTTGGAATGATATTAAACAACTTCCTGAAACTATCGGTAAAATTCACTCATTAAAGAGATTAGATTTATGTAGAATTAAGATAAAATCTCTTCCGGAATCGTTTATAAACCTGAAAAATCTTGAATGGATTAGGTTATGGGACTGCACTGAATATAACATTTATAATAAGCGCAAGTTAAAAGCTGAATCGGTCATGGAGGCATTAATACGCGATGGAATCGTGTAAGACGTGAACAAGGTAAAGTAAAACAGAGATTATAAAAATAAAAAATAAAGCTAAGATGTTAAAAATATTTTTCGATCATTTGTGCAATTTCGGTATTGCTGAGAGGGAAGAAATCCCACCATGCCAACCCCTCCAGCTGCTCGCGCACGTAAGCCACGTCAACCACGACCTTGGGATCAATAAAGTTGACAATAAAGCTCACGTAATAGCCATACATCTCCTTAAGCATGACCTCAGGGTCGAATTCGATGATATCATTTTCATTGTAAATGATGCACTTGAATGTTAGTTGACCAAGATTTATTTCGGGATGAAATTTCTGAATGAGATATCTCAAGCCCTGGTAATAAGCAATGAGCTGCGGTATGTGGCTGAAGAAGTGAACGTGCAAAGCCCCGTCAGCATTGCAATGATAGGTGTGGGACGGCTTGTGGTCGGCAATGTAAATGATATTTTCCTCCTCCGTGATTAAACCTAGAAGATTATCAATGTGGCCTACAAGTGCTCGGGTATGCTCGAAATTCTCGATGAGCGTGATGACTTCGGATGCAATTGAATGTGCTGACTGTTGGCGGAGTGTATTAACCCCTAATTCATGGGCATCTCCTTTTGCTACACTATTCGGATTCTTTAAGATCTTTGCCAATTCATTCAAGTATTGCGAACTGCGCAAGACTCGATACATGTCCTTGATCACAAGATCTTCTGTCTCGATTCCTATATCTTTTGATATATCGTATCTTATTATTTTATTTGATTCCCACCCCTGGTAGATTGCCTTCCTGAAGGCGGTGAGGACGCTATCCGTAAAATCTATCGCTTCCGTCACTCCATTTCGATGGACTTCCACGCCTCCCGACGTCATTCGGGGCAATCGAGAGCACCCGAGAAAAGAGCGCACGGTAGCACTGAATATCTTTGGAGTGATCTGGGTAATGAGACCCTTCCCTTCTTCGCGGCGCAGGATGTCTTTCAAGGCAACCTCAATAATGCCTCCAATAAAATTATGCGTCAGCATGCAGGGATCTTGCCATCCTGAAGTCTGGAGCGTGCTTATGACCCATCCTTCCAATCCGCCTTGGTAATCAAAGAATTGACTTTTGAGCGCATATTGAACGATATTAAATAGAATATCTTCCCTTTGCAAGATCGTAAACCACTTGTGCTGCAAACCTTCAAATTCCGGAAAGCTCGACGTCTTATCCTTGAGCTTTTTAATGACGTTGTTCAGGGTAATATCGGTAAATCCGGCAGGAAAAGAATTGAATGAAAAAGTCTGAAATATTTTTTTCATGTAATCAGGGCTCATCTGATCCTCCAAACCTGTTCGCTGAGCAATCATCACGTAGACATTCCATAATAGATCAAACAACAATCGTGCCTCCGGATTTTTTACATCATCAGAAATCCATTCCTTCAATATATAATTCATGATGCACTTATCAATATCTGCGATGATTTGATCGTACTCTGCCTCCGATATCGAAATGGTAATGCGAGACCCAATATCTTGTTGTTGAAATAAAGCCGTGAGGTCATGCTTCATTTCAAGAAGGCGGTATCTGGTCTTTAATAGTTGATACTTTAATACCGTAGGATCTTCTCTTAAGCTCCTTTCAGCATCAAAACCACACAATTTTGCAAAGGAATTGCCCACGACGACAGTCTTTAGCCTCCTCTGCAAGATATCGTGAATTTGAGCATAAAGGGGTTTATTTATGGACATGTATCGCTTTGAAATGACCTCATCGGTATCTTCAAAATTATCATGGACTATTTTTTCTAAACCTTCTAAGAGGTTATACAAATCCAGATTACTGACTTTATCTTTTAAAACATATAATATAGTAGTATACAACATGGATATTTTATACTTGTTAATTTCATAGCTACTAGCTGATAACAGCCAGTTACTATAGCCAAGTATATGAGCAATTTCTTTATTGGCGATATAATATCCCTTTAGCCTCGTTGGAGTTATTATACCCCACAAAGTTTTATCATATACCCGATCAACTAATCCTGCTTCATGGAGTATTTCTTTACATTTATCTAACCATTTATCCATTTCTTTATGTAATATTTCTTGAGAAATTCCTTTTTTTGGTGCTCCTGGACTGAACATGTTCGCACGACCCTGATAAGGTCGATTGAGAAGATTTCGTGCATTCATTTCTCTGTTATGTCCTTCAATTGCGGAGGGATCGACCTCAACGACAGCAATCATGAGATCGTGATATTCCCCGAATGACGATGCAGGATTTCCAATAAGATCATTCGCCTGTTGCAGATCATATTTCAAGAATTCATCCCGTATGTAATAATAATCGTCATATTGCCCACCTTTTTCTATGATAATAGTCTCTCCCTTATCATTGATAATTGGCTTTCCATACCAAATGATCTGTCCTTTAATGCGAAGTGCTTTCACGATAATTCTTTCAGGTTTTCCAGGCACTACTCCTTGATGACCTCGATTCCACGCATCTAATGTGGATTGGGATTCACTTGATGGAATTCCCGCTCTTTGTTCAAATTCATTAACCATGTATTCGACCGCCTCTTCAATGGTTGGGCGCCCTTCAGGATCATTACACCACTTGAAACAATCCTTGTAATAGGTGGGGGGGTCATCTTCTGATCGTGCCTTGCTAAATTGTTCATCGGCATTTTTTTGAGCACTGAGTTTTTCGGTATCAAAACCAAGAGCATCAGTGATGATCTTGTTGTCGAGCATCTTCTTGAAGTCATGATCCACGGCAATGAACTTGAGGGCTTTCGCTTTCTGCTCGGGAGCAATGTTGTCCGCCGTGAGTTGTTGCAGGGCGCTAAAATAGACCACCGCTGCTTGGTCATCCTGTTCGAGATCAAAAAAGTTCAGGTTGAAACGAGCCAGCAGGTGTGCCACCTTGTTAGGTCCGTAATTCTTTTTATCAGCGGAAGCGAGTACATCTCGCAAGGTGTAGGACGCAAGCGAGGTGCTGAAACGCTGCTTGTCCAGGACGCGAGCCAGGATCTTTTCAGGTTCCATGCTGGCCAACTTTTCTTGCGAAACGCGAGGTTTCTCATCATGGTCATCCTCGATTTCTCCCGTTATTTCGGGTTGCGTTCCTTTATTCAGAGCTGAGCTGGCATCAGTGGTTTTTTTATCGTCGAGACCCTGGATGGTGCCTGGCTTGGATTTCTGGTGCTTGATGTTGAAAGCCGCCTTGATGGTGCCCGCCAAGCCCTCGAGCAAGGACATTCCCGCCTTGTCATAATAATGATTTAACGCCGCCAGGGCGATCCCTCCCGCGGACATCAAGGCACAGGCTTTCATCATGCGATTAATGCCCCTAAACGTCTTCACGATGGTGGAGACTTCTTTTATCTTTTGATCGGCTTCGAGCTTCGTGATGATGGCATTGAGGTTGATGTTCGCTTCGGCAGCCATTTCGTACATGATGGACTGAAATCGAGCAATGTGGAATTTTTTCTTGGACGTGCTCCATTCCTCGAAATTTCCCATTCCTGTTTCTTTGAAAAAGAGGCTTATGGCCTTCTCTAATGACCTCCCTCTCGTCACCCCCGATGGACCCCTCGCTTGATCGTTCATGGCTTCAATGATGGGGCTTGCTGCCTGTTCGACATGAGCCCTGGTATTTTTTACGCCTGAAATGGCTTCTCGCAGGGAGGTGAGGAGGGTTCCCATGAAGTTGCCGAACCCCTCATTGGTTAACCTTCCGATGGCGCCGCCAAGCACGTCTTCTATGAGACTATCGGTGATGATTTCCTCAAACATCTCCTCCACGGAGCTCGAAGCGACCTTCTTGAACATGGTGCTCAAGAACGTCTTGGTCGACGTCTTGGTGCCGAGCTTGACCGTTTCGCCCCCGATCTCAATGCTCGCTTTCTTGAGACCAATATTATCGCCAAAAAAGAGAAAAGTGGTGCTAATTGCCGTGGAAATGAGCGTCAGGACTTCAGTATAGGCGATCTCGCCGATCATCTGGGCGGTGGTGATGGCAAACGCGTGCTGGTTAAAGTATTCCGATGTTGATAAAGAAACTCTCATAGAAAATTTGACTCTTTTTTTTAATCAAGAATTCGATGAGTTAGAACAATATAACATTAATGTAAATAACACTAAAACTTGGAATAGAGAGGATGTTATAAATAATACAAATCTGGAGAACTGTATAAATGCAATCCAAAAAATTCAGTATAAAGGATTTGATTACAAATATCTCGCTTACGATAAAGTTATCGTCGAGGGCCATAGAATTGGATATATTGATCAAATATCCGAGAAAAATCCTGCTATAACAGTAACGAAGAAATCACGAAAATCATCTTTCTCAACTGCATCTCTAGCCTATTTACCAATAGAAAAATGTTATATGTCTACTACGGATAGTGCATATGCTTTTCTTTTAAAATATAACGGAAAATATAATCTGAATACTTCTTTATTGCCTTATAAAGCTGAACCCGAGGATCTTTTCTATTATATATTTGGCATCTTAAGTTCTAATAAATATAGAGATAGATATAATGAACTTTTGTTGAAAGATTATCCACATATTCCTATTACAGAGAATGGAGCTCTTTTTAAGGAAATGAGCTCACTTGGAAAAGAAATTTCTAATTATTATCAATTAGATACATCAATTTCCAAGAAATTTAAAGCATCTAATCATGATTCAGAGTTATGGAAAGTCAAAAATCCGTTTTATGATGAAAAAAAACAGAGAATATATATAAATAATAATGAAAATTCCCCGTATATCGAAGGGGTTACCTCAGATATTTGGAATTTTTCTATAGGACAGATTAATCAAATTGAACAATTCCTAAAAGCAAGAACTTATTCAGAAATAAAAACAATTAAAACACTAAATAGAGGGTTGAATCAAGAAGAAATAACCTATATATTAAAATTGTGCACTGTATTTGATAATATCTTAGAAATTTCTAAAAAAATTGATGAGATCTATATTAAAATTGATCATTAAGCATAACTCTATTAATATTATAAATAGTTGAGACAAATCGCTTAAATGAGAATAAATTCTTTGATTTTATTAAAGTACCAAAGTAGTACGAAAAGATGGGAATGAGTTCTTTGGGTGTAATAATGATAAATTTCTTTTGTTTCCATTTCGCAATTTCAAATAAAGTGTTTTTTAATCCAGTGTCGATTTCTCTTCCAGAAACAACCATTATAAATCTAATAGTTCCTTCCATACTTAATTGAAAAAATTGCTCTAAGAGATTGTCATTTGATTTGAATGTTAATAAACCAAAGTCTATATCATAAATTTTTTGTGGATTTTGGCTTTTAGACGGTTTTTTTCCATAACTTTTTGCGATACCTTTAAAAGATATTCTAAATTGTTTTTACTCTCTTCTCTGTTTCTCTCAAGATTGTGAAAGAATATATTATTTTCTTCATTTAATTCATCTATCTTGGTTAAAAATATTTTTTGTTCTTCAGATGAAAAAGTTGAAAATAAATTGAGGGTATATTTAATTCTTATATATTTTCTTAATTTTAAAAAATCTTTTTTTTAAGACCGACAAAACTCTTACCAATATCTCATCTAATTATGTCGGTTATTCCAAAAGAGCTTTTTTAGGAAAAAAATGCTAATTCTTACCCTTTTTTGTATAAAAAGGCTATAGCTCATCTTATATGGGACTTTCTTGAATTTCGACAAAAATCAATGTGATATAGACCAGATTTATGTCGTCTTTTTCTTTGATATTTTTAATTTTCGGGCAAATCATTAAATTTTAAAATACTCTCAATTTCTAAATTCTTCTTTTTTTTTCTTAAATGTGAATAAATAAAGGATATAGCTCACATATTTTATGGCTGACGACTTGTGAGCAACAATTTGATAAGTGTCAGTTGATTGCTGATGTTTTGACATTTTTTAATTACTGACCACACTTCTCAAAAAATCTTTTTTTAAATTCAAATGGCGAGACAATGGGATAAAGTATTTATTAATGCTATACCTATTTTTTATATCAAACGGTTGTTTAACTAAATACGGATTTGTCATAGAAAACATCATTTCATGCTATTTTTAGGACACGTCATAGTAGACACGAAAAAAAATAAAAAAGACACTCCACACCATAAAAAAGTCTGGCGAAATTATCCATGATAGGAAATGAGTATTTATTCTCTAATATTGGTATTGACTCGATTGCGTTTTATGCCCCCAGACACTTTCTGGACATAGAGGAGCTTGCCATCAAGAGAGGGGTTGACCCTGCTAAATATAAAGATGGATTGCTCTTGAAAGAAATGAGACTCCCTGAAGTTGATGAAGATATCATTTCAATCGGTCTTAAAGCAGGATATAACGCGCTCCTTAGAGGAAATATTAATCCGAAAGAAATTGACGCTCTCTTTTGTGGTACGGAAACAGTTACATACAGTGTGAAGTCCGTCTCCAATATTTTTGCTGAATTCTTAAACATATCCCCTAATTCCATAACCCAAGACATTTATAATGCCTGCGCGGGAGGCACGTTAGCGATCTTAAATGCCATTGCCCTCATAGAAAAGGATGTTATTTCTAAAGCGTTAGTAATAAGCGCAGACATTTCTTCCTACACGCTGAATAGTCCGAGTGAAGCAACTCAAGGGTCTGGAGCAATTGCAATGGTAATTTGTAAAAATCCGAGGATGGCAACGTTCAGCAAAAAATTCGGTAAAATATCAGGTAACATAAATGATTTTTTTAGGCCTGCTCATGAAAAAGATGCACAAGTATTTGGGCATTATTCTCTCGATACATATCTCAGATTTCAATTGCAAGCTTATGATGACTTGGTTAACCAAATTGGAGACTTTTATGCAGATTTCTATACGTTTCATGCCCCCTTTTCAAAAATGCCCCTTAAATGTGTTCAACAAATCATCGAAAAAAGATGGGCAAATAATATCAATAACCTGCTCAATTATTCACGCTCAGATTTAACAACATCAATCTTTAAGAAACTCGACTCCGTCATGCAAAATATTAGCGTTTTACCGGAATACGTGTATCTTAAATTGAAAGAAAAAGGTTTTTCCTCTGATAATCTGGAAAAATTATCAAATTGGGTCGTTTCAAACGTGAAAGGTAGCGTCTTGCCTCACTTGCGCGTCCCGATGCATTTCGGTAACATGTATAACGCTTCAGTATGGGCACAAGTCTGTGATATTATTGAAAATAATGCTAATGATAACGATACGATTTATTTTGGTTCTTATGGTTCGGGAGCAACCTGCATCTCGGGGTTATTAAAAGTCATTCCTACTTTTCAAGCAATTATCTCTCACGGTCCCAAGGTGAATGATTTCATCCAAAATAAGACTCAAGCCACTTTTAATGATTATGAACAATGGAAATCAGGTTCAGGCACGTTAGATATCGTGTTAGGAAAAATTGTTGCTCACGAGGAGAATGATGATAGGGGATTTCTCCTTCACTTTTGCGACGAGGGCTGTATCATTCCCAACTTTAAAGGATTAGATTATTGTCCAAAAGGTCATTCTGGATTCCATACCCGATTTTTTCCTCTTTATGCGACCTTGGAATCCGATGATCTCGTTCATGCTCCCATATTTGATGCGAGAGTTCTTAAAGATGGATTAGTAAGAGTTTCTCACAATATTAATAAACATAACATTTTAGAATATGAAATGAGAAGAGTTGCTCCAAAAGATGAGTCGAATGCTTCTTATACGGCAATTGGGTTGTTAAATTGGGTTCCCATGTACATTCCTGTTCATCAAATATTCTAAACTACTTGGGATTTATTATTTTTCATTTAGCTCTATATTTATTTTTTGCCAATAGGAGGATCTAAAATGATTTAGTTAATAACATTATTTGATATTTCTAGATTTATTTCATTCCTAAAAGCCAGAAATTTCTTCTTGAAGCACGAATTTAACCCCCTCTTAAAATTCACAAGTTATTTTTCGGAAACTTTTTTGAAAAAATGAATTGGAAGATAAATGAACCTTCTTATCTTGATTTAAACTTTCCCGTCAGTTTTATAGCCAGAGCATCCAATTTATTTGCCGTTGCAGATACTTCTTCCATCGTGCTGGCTTGCTCTTCGGTCGAAGCATTAATGCTCATGAGAGATTCAAATAGGTACTCGATTTGAGACAGGATCTTGTTGAGTTTCACATCACTATCCGAAAGTGTAGCTTTTGTTTCGATTGAGAGTTTTCTTACCTCTTCTGCTACCGCAGCAAAACCCCTTCCGAGATCTCCCGCCCTGCCTGCTTCAATATTTGCATTAATTGCTAATAAATTCGTCTGGTCAGAGATTTTATTGGTGGCTCGTAATATATCTTTCATGTCATCCGAAGATTCTTTAATCTCTCTACCGTTCTCAAGCAGGTTCGATACCGTGGCGCTTATTTCTTCCGAGGCTGCCGAAACTTCTTCCGAGCTAGAGGCTAATTCCGTTGCCATTGCCGATACATCTCCCGCGAGCTTTGAATAGCTATTTATTATTTTTACCACGTAGTAAAAGCTAAAAAGTATAAAGCCTCCTACAGCAAAAACAGAAAATGCCGTATAAGGTATGCTGTTGGGACTAAGATCAGAGAAATATACAACTCCGGTTAATAATATTGGTATAACAAGAATATATCCTAATACCATTAGCGTTAATACTTTAAACGCTAAACTTTTGTAAGATAACTTGAATATAAGAATAACTATTACATACATCGCCAAAAAAAAAATGGATTTAATATCGTACTCAACGTGGCTCCAATTGGGGCTTGAAATAAAATTGTTTTTCACCTTTTCAAATTTGTTTATATATTAATTTCTAGGTCAAAATACATATTTAAAAGATTATTTTTTTGCAAAAACATAAAAGAGGGATGATTTTTGGTATTATAAAGAAATAATTAAGATTATTTTATCACACGAGACCTTGAAAACATTGCTGGAAG
>DXJM01000291.1 GCA_019057355.1 Promethearchaeota archaeon
ATACAGAGTCATTATCATCAAAATTTTGATAAAGAAAATACCCCTGACAGATGAATTCGGGGGTGAATTTGGATATTACTCCCTCATCTGAAAAGGTGATGAGAAGGAAAAAGAAAGAGTAAAAGTGGTTAATACAAAAAAATAGGAAATTCGGCCCCATGAGAGCATCGGGTCCAATATCTATTTTGTTTCTTATTCTTGATCATTAATGCTGCTTTTTAAATGATAGGCAATTTTAATAAGGAATATATCTCTATTAAGAGGGATTAGCTTAAAAGAATTTCTTCCTATATTTGTACCCAAAGAAAGAGATAGATTTTTTCCCTTTAAGTAATCTTCCCAAACAACTCGTCCATTAAAGAAGACAGAGATTAAAGGGGGGATATCTCTTTCACCGAAGTCGAAATGCAAATTTAGAGTTATCTTTCGACCATCCAGAACAGGATTCCAGGAGTATCCTTTATTTTTCTTCATCAAATAATTTTTAAAGAGTTTCTCTCTAGGAGAGAGCATTTCGTCTATCTTTTCACTTGCTTTTCGAATCTCCTCATCTGCATTCAATCTCTCATAATTTTGCCTAATTCTTATCAGTGTCTCAAGATTATTAGAATCTATTTCAAAAGCTTTCTGATAAAAATCACGTGCATCATACAAATAATTGGTCTTCTGGTAAGAATCCCCTATCAGGTCTAAAATACACACATAAACATTTTTTTTATCCTCAGGAACAACAATAAAACTCTGTTTTAAATGGGTACCTAACTGCATAATATCCCTGTAATGATTTTGATGAAAGCGAAGCAGGAGTTGGAAGTAAAGTCGATCGAGATTATCGTTAAAGCTAATTTCAAACTTTTCCCTGATTAATCGCCTGTTTTTAAGATAGTCTTCAATTTCTCCTATGGCTTCTACATCTTTTTCCATAGATAAATAATCAAGCAAATAGCCTTCAACTTCTTTTAGATTTTTCTTCCGTTCAATAACGCATTTTGCTAATAAAATTAATGCCTTTTTTTTGAGATTGTTAAACTCAGAAGAATTGATCAGATTTTGAGAGACTAAATTCTGATAGAATTTGATTCTTCTTAGGATATTCAAACAAGATTTAAAATGATTGAAAGCCTCTTCTAGCCTTAAGGAATAAAATTCCTTCTCTCCCTCCTTATACTTCTCTTTTGCCCTCCTAAATTCTAAAAATTCAGCTTTAGCAAGATTCCTCTGTCTTGCTTCTAATGAAAGGGACCTTTCACCCAAATAATCAGCATACATTCTGTAAATATGTTGATCCTCGGGCAAAATCTTCTCGATAAGCCCGTAATTTCTCACATTCATTTCCCAAACATGGAGAAGGGAAAGAATTTTCTCTTTATCTTTTCTGCTAGCTATTTTTTTTAGGATCTGTAAAGTAAAATCTTTATCCTCATCTGAAAGTTGAGACCATTGTGACAGAAATATTTTGGAAACCTCAAAAAATATCTGGCTATTCTCACCGCCAAGAGATACGGCTCTTTTAAATTCATCATGAGAACTGACATTTAAGGAAGGATAAAGATAGCCCAAATAAAGAAGCGATTGAGCCAAATGAAAATGCGCAAAGTAAGAAGAAGGATTGCTTTTTAGAGATTTTTGAAAGCTTTTTATGGATTTTCGAAGATATTCCTCACTCCGAGCTTTACTGCCAAGATAATTGTCAGCCAAATTAAAATAAGCTTTTCCTAACTCATAAAAGACGAGATCATTTGAAGGATAATAATCAATCGCTTTTTCAAGAATCTCAATCTTTTTTTCACTCTCCTCTGTCTTCTCAGCCTTAGAATAGAGATGATTGTTCCAATAAATTACAGTGCACATCCCTCCAACAAATAAAATAGCTATTAGGATGAAAAACTTTTTTAAAATTATCATTTTTCTTTCAATCTACATTTCATATGCAAATAGCAAATCTTATTAGCTCTTTCCCCCCTTATGCATTTGAACGCTTTTTATAAAACACCGTTATCATAGTTAAGGAAAGAACAACGGAAAAAAGGAGCATGTTGGCAGGAATGTGAAGATTAAAATCGGTTATACTGTGAATCAAAATACAAATAATAGCAATAATTCCTCCAAGACCAAGTCCTTTAGCTTCAGGATGCCTTCTTTTTCGCCAAACAAGAAAAGACTTCACAAGCATATAAAGAATTCCTCCTAGAAGAAAAATGAATCCGATAATTCCAAGTTCTGATAAATATTCAAGGTAGTCATTATGAGCATGATAAAGACGCATAAGGTTGCCTCCCGCATCCCAATCAGGGTAGAGAGAAGTAAAGGTCCCTAATCCAGTACCAATTAGAGGGAAATCTTTAAAAAAGCTCAATGTATTTTTCCAAAAGATCGGCCTTTGTTCATTGAGAATTGTATCGGGTGAAAACCTTTCAAGAGTAGCGTCTATCCCAATATAAAGAGAAATAAGGGTAATGATAATAAAAGTAAATTTAAGAAAATTACTTATCCTTTTCTTTTGATCTTCGCTTCTTTTAAAATAAAGAACAGTCAATCCAAAAAAGAGGATAAAGCTTAAAATCAAAAGAAAAACTCCCGACCTAGACTTAGAAAATAGAATTCCTAAACCCATGACGACTATGGCTAGAGATAGAAGCAAATTAGCTGAAAATCTTCTCTCAGATAAACGAAGGATTGCATCTTTCCATTTAAATCCCACCAAAGAAAAAATTTTTCCTCTTGCTATGATGAGTCCTATGGCTAAAGGAATGATCATTTCCATGTATCCAGAGAGATGGTTCCGGTTGACGAAAGTCCCTGTTATGGTATCAAGATAATGAATTTTCTTATAGAATAAAATTCGAGGATTTTTGTTGTAGAGTTCAAACATTCCATAGAATGCTTCAAAAACTCCCATAGCAATTAACACTGAAAAAATCCGCATAATCTGGCGATGTTTTGTAACAGTTTTTATGAGAAGAAAACCAACCAGGAAATAAGAAAGAAGTTCAAGTGCTTCCTGAAGAGTATGATTTGGAATTAGAGAAAAACTCATAAACTTAATCTCTGCAAAGCTTGGTGAGTAAAGCTGCCGGAAAGAATAAGCTCCAGGAGAAAAAATTTTGACAAATAACCTGGGAAAAGGAATTATCTGAACAAAGATGAATATGAACAGGCCTAAAAATAGAAACCTCGGCCATTTAAGAGAATGAGATAGAAGCTCATTCTGCTTAGGTTTTTCTGTCATCAAAAAATATGCCATCATCATAATTAGCACTGTTATCTGAATGACGAGTATCGCCCAGTCATACACTGAGGCTGCCGGGAGGGGACTGAATACGATCAGTCCGAGTATTCCGTAATCAATGATCCGCTGGCAAATTGCATCACGACCTCTCAGAATCTCTTTATTTTTAATTTTATTGTCTCGTCTCATAACGCCCTTGGCCACCATGAACCTGAGAAAATGTGTAGGAATGCATTAAAGCTTAATTCTTTAAGGTCTGTCAAAACCATATTTCTTTTCTCATTATATAAAAAAAATAAGGCTGAGAAGCCTTACAAAAAAACAAGGATGCGTAGCATCCTTCCTTGTTGGTTATGAGTTTGAGAAATTAATCTTCTTTTAGTTCCTTAGAAAAATTCTTTAACTTTTAATTTTCCTATTTTTCCCCCCCATATTTCTTTTCCTCATCTAGATAATTCGAGCGATAATAATGATAATAATCCATGTAAAAGTAGTTTCCCTTTTTTATCTTTATACCGTTAAAGATAACTCCACTTATATTTGCCTTGGCTTTCCTTAATTCTTCCACTGCATTCAGGAATGCTCTACGAGTAAGTTTACTTCCGTTAACAACTAAAACTGTACTATCTGAAAAAGAGGAGACAATCATTCCATCAGTCACTGCGAGCACCGGAGGTGTATCAAGAAGGATAAAATCGAACCCATTCTTAATTTCTTCCATCATTTCTTTCATTATTTTAGAATTCAATAGTTCAGTCGGGTTTGGAGGTATGGGACCACTGGGCAGAATCCAGATATTCTTGATGGAAGTCTTCTGGATAGCTTCTTTTAGATTTATCTTTCCTGCCAAATAGCCACTCAGACCATTGACATTTCTGGCCTTAAATATCCAATGGAGCCTTGGTTTCCTCAGGTCTGAATCGATCACCAGAACTTTCTCCTCTAACTGTGCAAATGATACAGCCATATTAACCACAGTGGAGGTCTTTCCTTCCATAGGCAAAGCACTGGTGAAAGCGATGGACTTTGGATGATCTTCGGCATGAGAAAGCAGAATAGATGTTCTTATTGTCCGGTAATCTTCTGATATGGAAAGTCTTGGGAAAAGATGGTTAATGAGCTCAATTCCTTCTATTTCTGGAGAAGGCTCTTCATCTTGATAGTATTCATCTCCATAAGAATAACTATATCCAAAATTTTTCAGATCTTTACTCTTTCCAATCCCGTCTGATGCTAGATAGGGAATCACTCCCAAGGAGGGAAGGTCTGCCAGTCTTTCCACATCCTCTGGGCCTTTAACCGAATTGTCAAAATATTCAAGGATGAAGCAGAGTCCTGTTCCTCCAAAAATGCCAAAGAAAAAAGCTAGAATAAGATTCAATTTCTTTTTTGGTGAAACAGCATATTCAGGCACTTCTCCATGATCGATTATGCTGATATTACTCGCTTTTAGCCCTCCTAATTGTTCCGAAATATGTGTCTCATCTCTTTTCTCCACTAAAGAATCGAGTTGTTTACGTTTATTCTCCACCTCTATTTTTAAGCTATTATACAGAATAGCATCGGAACTCATTTTTGCCACATCTTCTTTTTGTTTATTCAGTAAGCTTCTAAGGTAGGATTCTCTTTTTAGAGCAGCATTGTATTCAGCCTCAGCAGTTCCCACTACTTTCTCAAGCTCTTCCTTCATGCTATCCAGCCTTGCCTTAAGCCGAATCATCTCAGGATGGTTTGGCTTATAATCCTTACTTTTTTCTTCATATTCATTCTTAATTCTTGAATATTCTGCTTTCAACTGTTGAACGACAGGATTGCTTAATGATTGAGGAATCGCATCTACATCTATATCTTTTAACTCCCTGTATGCAGCCTCTGCTCGAAACCGTGCGATTCTTGCCTCTGTATAAGCATTATTATAATCAGCCAATGTGGCAAGTGCTGCACTCTCTGAATCACTTAAAGAGCTTAAAGAAAGAAGATCTTTATCCTTAACATATTTTTGAAGTTCTCGTGTTTTTGTTGTTAATTCCTCTCGAAGGGAAGCAATCTGGGTATTTAAGAAATCTGATGCCTGTTGGGTTCTTTCGTAACGTTTTTCAATTGAGAAAATTATGAATTCTTCAGCCAGAGTATTAACAATCTCAGCCGCCAAAAGAGGAGAGGCAGAGGAATAGGTTATTTCCACTAATTTTGTATCTCGGATAGGTCTAGCTTCAATTTTTCCCTGAATAGCCTTGGCTATATCAGAATACGGATCTGAGGGATATAAGGAGCTTGATCCCCCTTCCTCTGACTTTTTTCTGGAAGTAATCCATTTAAAAGTAATGATATTCTTTATAGGCGTGAGCAAGCTTTTCTTCTTTCCACTTCCTCCACCAAATTCTGGGCGGGACAAAAGATTAAGTTTTTTAGCAACTCTTTCCGCCAGAGACCTGCTCTTAATCAGTCTGAGTTGAGTATAAAAAAATCTAAAATCGCTAACAACCGGAGATTCATATCCAAAAGTTTCCTCCATGCTCAAGACCCTTGATCTATCTTCTTCTATCAGCAAAGTTGCTGTTGATTCATACATCGGAGTAGCGAGAAATGAAATAATTCCTGCGATAACAACAAGAGTACATGTGAAGGTCACCAGCACCCATTTTCTCTTGAGTATTATCTGCCAGTAAAGAAGTAAATCAATCGTTTCCTTCTTATCTATTTTGCTCATTCTATTTCTCCCTTTGACATATAGCTAACAGGAAAGGAATCCTTTCATCATCTGACACCCACTATTTTCCATTCGCTAGAATTCATAAGTCAAGTAACCCCCTACAAATATCCTATCTCTTTTAATCCCAGAGATATTAGAATCTCTCTCCCAAAAATTGGCTCTAATTCCTAAGCCTGTATTCCTTATTATTCTTACCACAAATCCTACTGAATGAGTACGGTAAATGTCTCTCCTTTCTATTTCGTTATAAGTCTCATCTGGCATCCTAAGCAATATTAATTCTGGATAATTGGCTATTCCATACCAAAAATCATAATCCAACCTCACATACCTTGTTAAATAATAGGAAATTCCTATCCCATATCTACTTTCCAAGAAAAATATGTTGTCCGTAAAATAAGAAAATCTACAATCTCTATTGTATGAAAAACGAAAATTAAATCTCCTTATTCTCAGTAAAACGCTTGTATCACCTACAAGGCCAGAAAAACTTGTCTTTCCAGCTCTTACAGGAGTAAGCCTTTTATAGCCAAGGGAAAAAGTTCCTCTTATTCTTCCTACAAAGGGAAATCGGAGACCAGAATTAACTTGATAGGAGTACGAATTCCGCCATTGCGATTCAATATGTCCAAATTTATATTCCGCATATTCTCCATTCAGGAAGAAAAAACTTTCTGAGAAAATTTTGTAGTTAAATTCAAAATAGCTCTTTATTTCCTCTCGGCTTAACGCTCGGGAAAGATGAATTTCCTCTTCAGGAGATATAATATCTTCGAATGAAATCTTCGTTACTGAAATAGAAACTCCAAGAGACGTCCTCCTTGCGCTTTCATAGAAAAATCTTCCTCTAAATCTTTCCAGATGTTGATTGGCCCTTACATCAAACTCACTTGTTGCCCGCCACCTCCTGTTGCTTGAGGAATAATCTCCTGAAATAACAAATCGATTAAAAAGAAGCAGTTTAAACTCAGGAGTGATATTATTATTTAAACGTCTTTCTCTTTTCTGTTTAATGTAAAAAACATATTCGGGACTTTCAGTTAAAGAAAGAATTAAATAATTCCGGAAAAGTAAATAGACCTTAGCCTCAGGGGAGATTGTCATTGTGTAATCCGAGATTGGCTCATCTTCCTCCCGCTTTCCATAGACATTATCATCATAACCGATATCCTTGAACCAAATTGTGGGATAGATCCTGAATGGTCCTAGACGATATTTAGTTTGTTCTGCAATTTGTTCCAATTCCTTCCTGAATGTCTGATAGCTCTGTCCGTATGTAGGAACTGAAATCAAAAACAGGATTAAAAAAAATGGAGGCAAAAATATTAGAAAAAGGAAAGTTCTCTTTTTTGTATTTCTTTGTTCTTTACTCTTTGATGCTGCCTGATACATTTGACGTAAAGCTTTTAATTTATTTATCCTGGGCGCAGAAACCAATAAAGCCCCTTAGTTAACCTTCATGCTTTTTTCTCTAACAAATAAACCTCTATACCCTTGTACTTTTTGTGATCCACTGAATTATATGATTCAACTAATGTCCTAATGATGAGATCTTCTCTATCTATACTGTGAGATAATATAAACCAAACTCTATTATAGTCTTTCACAGCTTTCATCAATTTCTTTTTGTCCATTTTAAGGGCACCATAACCCGTTCTCTCTTCTGGAAATTGCTTTTTGACTAAGTCTGTCCTTTCCGAGTAATAATCGAAGACAAAATCTTGACAATATCCAGCATGAAAGAGAAGCAAATCTCCATTTTTGGCATTCGCTTCTACATAATTCGCGACCTCTCTCCATTGTTCCTTATGGCTTGTTGAGTAATAGTTCCAAATGTTCATTAAGGATAAGGCGACGACTACACTGATTATGATTGGCTTAACATATTTATACTTTATTCTGCATATCCCGCTGGCTACTAACAAATAAAAAGCTAAAGAGCCCACAATTGAATATTTATTTGAATAAATTGGTGTTGATAACCGAGAAATGACAAATGGCAGAATTATAGGGGTGAATAACCATATCAACAATAAATAATTCGTGTTAGCATTGAGAAAGCTTATTTTCCAGCGATGATTTTCAATAGACTCAAAAATATTTTTCTTATCGATTTTACCTCTAATTTTTTCATACGTTATTATTGAAAGAGACGATAATATCAAAAAAAGCACCATGAGAAAACCAGATCCCGAATATACTGTAAAAGTGCCAATTATTGAGATAAATGAGGGAGAAGGTAGCCAAAAGCCTCCCTGGACAATTTTTGCTCGGCTCATAAAAATCTTAATCCATGGAAGAAATGAAATGATTAATATAGATTGGATTAAAATCCATTTTTTCAGGTTAAGTTTATAAGCGTCCTTCGAAAATAAAAATAATGTAAATAAATATATATTTTGAGATATTATTATAAATAACC
>DXJM01000292.1 GCA_019057355.1 Promethearchaeota archaeon
ATTTTAATTTTTATAGGGGAAATCTTTTTGATCATATTAGATTTTTAATAAATCTTTGATGAGATTTAATAAAAAAAACAAGCTTCCCTTTTATCATATCATTAGTGGTTATTATTTTTCCGAATAACACATTCAAGCGTTTTTTCAATAGGTTCAAATTCTATTTATAATCATTTTTTCCTCACCAACTTAGAAATTATAAATCTGATTCTGTTTTTAATTTTTAAATTGAATACATCATTATTTTATAGTGAAACTATAAATGGTTGATTTCGAGAAATTTTTAAACTCTATCACGTTGGAAGGATATTATGATAAACAAATCTCTCACGTGCAACATCTACCAAAAAGAAATGCACGATATGGTGAATTAAAAACACCGTTAAACAAGAGATTACACCTCTGGCTACGAAATAATGATATACAATTCTGGAAACATCAAGCTGAAGCCATAAATTCTATCATGAATGGACAAAACACGGTAATTGTTACATCAACAGCTTCCGGAAAATCTTTGTGCTATAATTTACCTGTTTTAAACTCACTCCTGAACGATGAAAAAACAACTGCATTGTATATCTTCCCTACAAAAGCCCTAGCTAGGGACCAATATTTGACCTTGTTTAAAATAATGGAAGATATAAAGATAAAGCGAACAAGACTCGGAATTTATGACGGATCGATTGATTCCAGTGAAAAAAGACAAGTATTGGAAAATGCCAACATAATCATCACGAATCCTTTCGGTCTACACCTTTATCTGCCTTGGTTCAAGCAAAAATGGTATCGAATTTGCCATAATCTAAAATATATCGTATTGGATGAGATTCACATATATAATGGAATATTTGGATCTAATTTCGCACTTCTGTTGAGGAGGCTGAAAAGGATTTTAGAAGCATTTAACGTCAAACCACTGTGGATTTTATCGAGTGCAACCATCAAGAATTCCAAAGCATTCGCAGAGAAGTTAATTGGGGAAAAGGTGATTGTTATTGAAAAGGATCATTCACCTTCAGTTGAAAAAAAAATTATTTTATGGGATTTACCATACGATGAGGCTTCTGGAAAATATCGTTCCTCTCATCAAGAAACAAAAAACGTGTACATTACCCATTTAAAAAGTGGGATACAAACTCTTACATTCACGTTGTCAAGAAAAATGGCAGAATTACAGGCAATATGGACCAAGGAATCCTTGTTTCAAATAAGGGATAAAATTGTCAGTTATCGCGCGGGAATTAGCAAGATAAAGAGAAGGGAAATAGAATCCAAATTAAAGCGGAAAGAAATACTTGGCGTGAGCTCTACCAACGCTCTTGAACTGGGCATAGACATTGGGTCATTGGATGCAATAATTTGTTCGGGATTTCCCGGAACGTTATCAAGTTTTTGGCAACAGGTTGGAAGGTCGGGAAGAGGGGAAAATCTCTCAATTGCAACGCTCATTCCCATGCAAAATCCTTTAGACATGTTCTATGTCCATAATCCAGACATCCTTTTTGGTCCTATTCAAGAAGAGGTCTTGATAACCTTAAAAAATAAATATATCATTAAAAACCATTTATGTTGTGCTGCAAAAGAAATTCCATTAACGATTAACGATTACAAGAAATTTAATGTAGAAGATGAGGTTTTTTTTGAAACGTGCATTGAAGAATTAATAGATGAATCGTTATTAATGAAGCGCGGGGATAAATATTATTGGAAAGGTGATTTCTTTCCAAATGATAAATATGGCTTGAGTTACCTCTCTTCTCGAAGCTATAAAGTAATTTTAAAGAGCATTACTAAGGATCAAGTACTCACTACCGAAGATGAGAGCTATGTATTTAGAGACTTGCATCCTGGAGCAGTATATCTTTACGAAGCTGAAACCTATCTTGTTGGAGAATTGGATTTAATAGAAAGAATAGTATATATAACGAAAGCTAACGTAGATTTTTATACTCAATCGTTAAAACATACGGATATAACTCCCATTGAGGTAATATCTCAAGATACAAGTAAAAATATTAAGAAATTTTTCGGGAATGTAAAGGTTGAGCATGAATATTACTCATTCAAGGTTATTGACACCCTTACCCAAGAAATCCGTGCCAGAAATCCCTTGGTAGACTTACCGGTCATTGAATTTGAAACACAATCAGTATGGTTCTTAATACCTTTTGAATATCAAAAAGAGTTAGAATTGGCAGGTCATGACCTAGGCGGCACGATACATGCAATTGAACATGCAATGATTGCAATTGCCCCTACTTTGGCCCAGATTTCTCGCTGGGACCTCGGTGGAATATCCATTGATTTTGATCCCGTTAACCAACAACCGATCATCTATATTTATGATGCCTACAAGGGAGGAATAGGCATATCAGAACTCTTGTATCACGAATTGAATCAATTGTTGGGTCTAACTTACAAGCTGATTCGTTCTTGTAAATGCACGGCTCCAAATGGTTGTCCAATATGCATACTCTCAAGTCGTTGTGGCTCGGGAAATGAACCTATTGATAAAATGGGGGCGTTATTTTTATTGAAACGGCTTATTGAAAAAATTTGAAGGTAATATAGTTAAAAATTAATTATGGCAAGATATACTTATAATGGTTTAATAGAATGATTAGAAATGAGATGAATTATTTTAGACTCAAAGACTTGAAAAGTGAGATAAGTACCGTTACAAACCTTGTCGAGTTCTATCATGATGAGGGTTCGATCATTATATCTGAATATGGTGGACGTGTTTTAGGGCTTTTCCCCTTAATAAGTGAGTATAATCTATTATGGATTAATCCCTCTATTAAAGCCGCAATTCATTCTAAAGATTTTCTTATTGGTGGAGAAAGATATTGGATAAGTCCCGAAAGAACTTTTTTTTATAAAGACCCCGAGAATTTTAAGGAGTGGTTTTGTCCAAGTGGAATCGATCCTGCAAATTATATGATAACTAAGAGGTCTCAAAATGAATGTTGTTTAGAAAGTAAGATTACCTTAATAAATCAGTTTAATAAAGAGAGTTATAACGGGAAAATCACGCGGAAATTAAGATTAATAATGGAACCAGTAAATACTGGGATAAACTACATTGGTATTGAAATAATTGATGACTGTATCGTTGATGCAAAAAATATCGGAATGAATGGATGGTCTATTGCCCAATGCATAACAGGAGGTAAAACCAGTCCAGGAACAGTATTAATCCCTACAAAAACCAATTCTAAACCCCTTTCATATTTTCGGAAGGTACCAGATAATAGAAGGGTAATTGGAGACAATTATATTGCTTTTAAAATAGATGCTGCTGATATTTATAAAATAGCTATAAGACCGGAAGATATTGATTTTAATAGACCTGCAAAAATCGGATATATATTAAAGATTCCAAATTCTGATAAATATGGGTTATTGATAAAGTTCTCAGATGACATCCCTAAGAATCAAGATCAATGTTTCGATATACCAAGAGAAAAACCTGACTCCAAGAGAGGTGTAATTCAATCTTATAATGATGACTCCTTTAGCCCGAATGTTGTGAGTTTTGGAGAAATAGAACTTCAATTAAAGTCTTTTACTCCTTGGAAAAATGGTTCCAGAAGTAAAGCAAAGCACGAGTTATTTGGATATGTTGGTGATAAAGAAGAAATATTTGATGTAATTGAAATATATTTAGGAATTTCTAATCCCGTGATTTATTAAGGGTCAATACTCTCTCATCTTGTATGAATCTTTTTATGATTCAAAAAAAATATTTTGGAGAAGAAATAAAATAAAAATTCAATTAAAAAAAACTTAATTAATAAATCCTACTTACTCGACAAAAATCTTTAGATCTGTCCTAAGTGGCTGAGAAGCGCTTCAAATTGCGTGAAATTTCCCGTATCAACTTCCCTGATTTTCCACGATCGTTTAATGGTGGCATATTGGGCGGTAAATTCTCTCCTGCGGGATTCGGTTAATGGCATTTCGCTTGCTAAAAGGATGCTCGAGACATTTCTTTTGGAATAATCCACGTCTACGAGCTGAGAATAGATACCTCCGTGCACGAGAAAGATTCTTGAAATGTTTTCGCGACCTAATAGTGCCTTAAAATGATGCTTGCTCCTGTGAAATAATTGCTCCTTTGCATTATTGGTGAAATCGAGCTCATCATCATCATAAGCAGCAAATAATCCGTCCTTATAAGAATGAATCAAGCGTATCCATTGTTGCCAGATTTCTTCACGTGAAAGCACATGATTGGGCTGTTGCCATTTGATCTTTTGGGGATCATGCTCCAGATTTCTTCTCTTCAAGCGACTTTGAAGCTTATAAGTCCACTTTTCTACCTCTTTCTTGATGAAAGGAGCTCGATTTTTTCGCTTTCCGAAGATTTTTCTGAGGGTTTTGAATTCTGGGATTAAGGTTTTGATCTCATCACGTAATTGGTGGGTTTCTGAAAGCAGGCTATCCAGCGCCTCAATCAAAGAAGCGAGCGATCGGGAAACCTTCGGACTAACTGAAATGAGGGAGAATGGCTTTAATTACTTACCTATGAACTGTAAATTTTCATGACATTCCACTCCTGGAAAGATTTTAAAGGGATCACCACGCGTGGAGATCGCACACTTGAGCTCTTCCGCAATGGGATAAAAAAGCTTGTATAAATCGTTGGAATCCGCCAACTTGCGATTTGCAACGATAGAGAATTTTAGAACGGTTTTCTTCAACATTTTCTTGAGGCGAGAGTCTTTTGAAGCAATATATTCGGCAACATGAGCAAGAAAATGATACTGACAGAATACATGCGGGATCTCGGGACGAAAAGATTTAACGGCATTAACAATGTTCTTTTGCTTGTCAGAAATGACGGCCTCAATTGGAACTCCAAATTTAGTTTCAACCTCCGTTAATAAGGCTTCCAATTTGGATGAAGGTGCCGATTCCACGTTTCTCTCTAAAAGAACGTGCCCCGTCAAGCGATCGGAAAGAATCCAGAGCGAGGGTTCATGTTTAACGGGTTGGGCTCCATCTAACGATAAAATGATTCGTCCCCGTGTTTTCACGTCTTCAAGCACTTTTTCATCCATGTATTGCTTTCCTGCCATCTCAAAATATTCGCAAATGTGCTTTATCGTGCTTCTTGAAATTGAGACCTCCCAATCATCCCACATGAGCTCCGCAATGAGCGAATAATTGAGGTGGTGCTTGAAATAATGTTGAATGACCTTGGCCCACACGTCTAAGGCATGTCGCTTGTGCTTTAAAGTAGAAGGATATACCGTGGGAAATGCATCGTGCATTTCACATTCCCGATTCGTGCAACTATAATAATTGGTCACGACCCAAAGAGGGCCCTTTATGGTTTCGACTCTTCGCCCTCCATTATTATATTCATGCCGAAGTGGCGATTGACAGGGGGGGCAGGTGAATCCTTCATTAGAGTCCCAATAAGTATATCGCGTGGCAGCATGAATGTCGTCAGGTTTGGCGGGCATTAATAATAATAATGATAACACGAAGATAAAGGTTACTTTTTTACATGTTCTCTAACCCCTTTTTGTCGGGTGAGTGTACTTTATCATTTAAGTTTTTTTTAATTTTAATTTACAATAGGAATCTTAGATAAGACTCATTTTTTACATTCAAAGTATTCTAATTTACACATAAAAAGTAGTATCTGTTAATGTTTGAAAATTTTGCATTTTTCACAGATTTGAGAATAATCATGATCTTCATGATTCTGTATCTTGAGCGGTAAAAATTGAGGGAACCTAAAGTTTGAAATTAGAATAACACGAGAGTGCAGGATTCCTTCAATGTTTAGAGGTCCACATGATTTTATTTTTTTATCCAAATCTTCGATGGTTGTTCCATAAAGACCAATAAGAAGATTAAACCCACCTATTAGCTCTAAAGTTAAAAAAACATATAGA
>DXJM01000024.1 GCA_019057355.1 Promethearchaeota archaeon
ATAAATAAATTGTTATCAGTGTTAATAATAGAAACGTAAAGGCGAATATCGTAATTACTTTTTTTTTCTCCTTTTTAACTAAAGATTGATAGAATCTGCTTTTCACTACTCCAATAGTTAAGGGGGTTATTGCAATTGCGATAACTCCCGTTATAATAAGACCCATTGGACCTGATAAAACTTTAAATAAATCAAACGGTTCAGCAACAAACTTGGTGATTAAGACTGTTTCAGTTCCAAGGTTTCCTAAAGAATCATATACATGTATTTTGATAGTGATTATATCTCCATGTGAAACCGTGTCCCATACACTCTCCCATATTGCCTGATCTATTTTTATAATCCTTGCTGAGGGTGTCCAATTAAATGGATATAAATAATCATGATTGTTTAAGGAAAACCAACATGTTAATGGAAGATCAATGTTAGGTTCATCAATTAAGAATTCAATATAAGGTGCTTCACATCCGACATTAGATCCTGATTTGGGATTTAAGATCGTAATTTTTGGACAAATTATGTCTTTATATAAATGTAAAACCGTGCTAGCTTCGTTTCCTAATGTATCGTTAGCAAAGAACCATATTTCAACTGTTCCGTTTCCCACATAACCCCAAATACTCGGATCAATTTCACCTGTCCAACTATAGTAATCTGTAGTATTATCATTACCGATTAATTGATACCAAGTTTCGCTAATATCACTAAATTCATCTTCAAATGCTATTGAAATTAAGGGAGATTCTACTCCATATATATTATATTCTTGAGGAGTTGAGATTGTTATGCTAGGACCGTCGATATCCTTTTTGATTTCCACTAAATTCCTTCCTTCCTTACTCAATGTATCTATTGCATGAAATTCAATGGTTATCGTGCCACTCAAAAACTTATTCCACTCGAATTGATTTATTGTAACATTTGTTCCTGTTATATCTACGGTGAAATAATAATTTTCTGACCATCCAGACCCATTATTTAAACAATACCATGTATAATTAATATTTGCCCCCATTTCTACTATAGAGATATTAAATCTGGGAGCATTATATCCAAAAGGACCGTAGCCATCTAGATCTTGGATAATAATTGCTGGTACATTTGTATTTTTTTTAATTTTCACGGAGGAATTTCCCTCATTCCCCACGGGATCATTTGCATGAAACCAAATTAGAATATTTCCATCTACAAGAAGATTCCATAGATCAGGATCAATGTCTCCTGTCCAAGCACGACGATCAGTGATTTTTTCTTTGTCTTCTAAATGGTACCACTTTTCATGTATGCCATTAGAATCTGAGAATTTAACAGAAACCTGTTGAGGGTTGTTTCCCCAAGTGGCATTTTCACTTGGAAATATAATCTCAATAATTGGAGGTTTCGAATCTTTTATAATAGTCCTTGAAAGATTAACAGAATTACCAGCAGAATCATTGAAGAAGAACCATATTGTTATTGGGCCATCAAGACATGATACCCACATCGTACCGTTTATATCAATCGAATTTAAATCATCATGTCCATCAAAATGAAATTCATCATTTAAATAATAACAACTATAATTGAGATTTGGTTCAGTTATGAAGATCAAGAATTGCGGTGCTTCAGTTCCAAACACTTTTCCCTCTTCGGGATAATTAAATTCGATAATCGGATTATTAATATCCTTATATAAAGTCACTACTTCTAAATTTAAATTTCCCGCAGTGTCATTTGAATAAAAAAAGATTTGGAATTCACATTCATTTGGTAAAACGTTCCAAATTAAAAGGTTGAAGACTTGAACTTGAAAATCAAATGGAATAATTTCACTCCAAGTTCCATTATGATATGCACGATACCATTTATTAGCAAGATTAATATCTTCGATAGTAATATTCAGGAGGGGGGGTGTTTTAAAAAATTGACCATTATTGGGATTGTTAGCGATTATCCTTGGTTTTACCGTATCTTTCGTCAATGTTAGAAAGTAAGAATTATTAAGATGACCAAACGTGTCATTTGCATAGATATAAACAATAAAACTCCCATCATTTAAATCATTCCAAATATTTTCAATTATTTGTTGATTCTCGCCATTAACTAAAATAATATTATTACTCCAATAACCTATAGATTCTTGATAGACTTGATACCAGAGAGTATCATTGTTGGGATCAGAATAATCAATATTAAAAATTAATTCTTTAGATTCATTATAATAGATACCATCGTTAGGAGTATTTATACATACAATTGGAGCACTTGTATCTCGAAAAAGTTCTATATAAGTCACGTTTTCATGTTGAAATTTATCCCTAGAATAAATAGTTAGTAAAAATGGGCCATCAGGTAAATTATTCCAAACATTTCCTGAAATTTGTATTTCGCTATTATTTGTCATAAAGATAGGTACTGAGCCAACATAGCACATAAATGATTCTTCATTAAAATTTGGATCAAATACAGTTATGTTGATTTTTGGTGGTTCAGAATGATAATACTGTAAGGGTAAATTAATTATATAATTAGGTGCTATTGTGTCTTTTTTTAAAATAAATGATGCATGATTAAAATTGCCAGCAGTATCATTAATATAAACAAAAACTTGGAATTCTCCTTGTAATAAATTGAGCCATAATGATTCATTTAGTTGTTGATTCAAATAATTTTCGAGAGTAATATTTTCACTCCATCCAAGGCATGAATAAACACGATACCATATTTTATCTTTATTAGATTCAGTGTAATTAATATTAAAAAATGGAGGTTCATTACAATAAGGGTAATGCTCTAAATATTCTAAATCTATTGTAATGAGAGGTAAAAAGATGTCTTTCCTAACCGTTCGATTACTACTCATGGTATATTCTCCCAATGTG
>DXJM01000293.1 GCA_019057355.1 Promethearchaeota archaeon
CTATCTCCAATTTTAGATTATCTTGGTGTAATAATGATCTATTACGTTTAATGTTTCTTTATGGAAAATTCACCTCTGTAAATATTACAGAAATAGAATAAAATATTTAGTTCATTTAAAAAAGAACAAGCATTTTTAGTTTCAGTTATATTTCATGTATTATACCTTCGGATTTCAGTAGTTACTTTATAATTATCAATCTCCATAAATGACGTTCTATAAACAATTTGATCGATGTTTCCTGTTTGTCTTTTTTATTATCGAGAAGTAAAAAGAATTCATGTTTCGGAATTATATGAAAATGTAATAGAAAAGGATTCAGAGAGATTACAATTCGATTCAAATACTTCTATAACGAATTCAAATATTCTGAGAATAAATAGATGATTAGAACTTCTATCAATGTAGGAACTCTTATATTTTGTTCAAAAGTTATCGATTTTTCTAATACCAGGACAAATTTTTAAAAAAAATTTATCAAGTTTTATATGTCCTCGTTCATCATAAGGATATGACCTACAATCGAAAGGCTTTATTTCATGTATGGAACACTCATTTTTTTTTAGAAATGGACATGAACCATTAGAATCCAATTTTATGACATAATCAATATTCTTATTAATTCCTTCCAAAATCGTAGTAAAATCTTTTGGGATTAATACAGGCATTCTTCCGAGTTCTAGAATAAAAGAATAAATAGGTAAAGGTAAAGACCCTTCTCCTTGAAATTCATGATTCTTTAATATAAAATCTCGAAGTTCTTCTTTTTTCATTTCATAAATATCTATATTTTTCTCGTTTAAAAGTGCTAATAAGGCATTTTTTTCTTCTATATGATATCCCGCCAATCCTTCAGCGGAGATAGATTTGGCATCAATTTGAATGTGCTCTAAAAAGTCCCTTTTATTTCGATCCTTCCAATTGATAATATCTTGTTTACGGATGGAAATTTCTAATCCTGCTCGACAACAATTTCCGCATTTTATACAATTATAGGAAAATTGTCCTGAATTATCGTTCATATTTCCTTTATTATTATATCGTATAGTTCTCTCTTTGGTACGTGCATTATGTTATTTTCTTTCCAATATTTAAAAGAATCCTTGTAAGGTTCGATCCGCGATTCTTCAGCAGGAAAACCTAAACTTATAACATAAGATATAGCATAAAAATCTGGAATTGAAAATATTTCTCGAATTTTTTTCTTATCGATAGAGCCTAACCAACACGCTCCTAAACCAAAACTTGTTGCTCCTAATAACATGTTTTGAATAGCCGCTCCAATTTCGTCTCCTGCTTTTTTTTTTATTTCAGTATTCACGCACACGATAATATATGCCATTGGTCTTTTATTTTCTTCCATGATTCTCTCGGCTGGAAGGAGTAAACTCGACCAAGTAAGACAAGGAAATAATCTTTCCCTATTTTGGGAGGTATTTATAATAATATATTCCAAATATTGTATATTAACACTCATAGGTGCAATCCGTGCAAGATCTACTAATTTTCTAAGGATTTCTGATGGTATGGGAACCTGCTCGTATCTTCGGATCGTTCTCCTCTTATATATTGCTTTCTCGACATTCATTGAAAGATTAACGTGGTTTATTGTATAAAAACATTATAATTCATGTATTAAATATCAATGTCTCTTAAATGTAATAATTTTCGTGCTATCTCATTAAAAGCATGTAAAACATTATTTCCATTTAAAGCAGATGTTTCCGTGTATCCAAAATTTATTTTTTGGGCCAAGTCCCGTGCTTCTTGAAATTTTACTTCCCTCCGGGACAGATCATTTTTATTTCCTATGAGAAATCCACGTATGTGATCAAAATTTCCACTATTTTCTTTTACGTCTTTGTAAGAATTAAAAATATTATTATAGGTATCACGTCTTGATAAGTCAAAAATTATGATCACTCCGTCGGCGCCCATGTAAAATTGTCGTCTCATTGGAAAAAAGCGTTCTTGTCCCGCAATATCCCACAGAGCCAATTGAACTTTAATTTTGTTAACATTCAATTCTTTTTCACTGATATGTACCCCAAGAGTAGGAAGGTATGAACGACTAAAAGCATTTGACGTAAACCTGAGAATCAATGAAGTTTTACCCACTTCTGAATCACCAATAACAATCAATTTGAAAATAAATTCAATTTTATCCATTCCTTGAACTGAATTTTTCGGCGAGATCATCTCTTTAAAAGCGAGCTCTTTATTTTCTAATTCTTCTAAGACTTTTTTGAAATTTCTCTTAATAGTTAAAATTTGTTCAAGATAGGCTATAACGCTAGACCTTTTTAGCTCTAATTCAATTAGTTTTTCTGAATATTCTTGAAATGCTATTTCTAAATCTTCTCGATATTTATAGAAGATAACATCATCCTTTTCGTTAAAAATAAAAATTAGACAGCTACGAGCAATGCCCCCTCTACGAGTTTTATCCTTCCATTTTAAATACCAGATTAATCCTTTTTTTTGGTAGGAGGGAAAGGGAACGATGACAAACGATGATGGTATAAAATCATCTTCTGCTGTTAATAAGCTTATAGACTTAATGCCTGCTAATATTTTTAGTTTTTCATCAAGATCGCTAGGATTCCAAACTAAGGGTACTGTCCCATGAACATCATCATATTGTATATAAATTATTCCAGCTATAATTTCCTTTTCATTC
>DXJM01000294.1 GCA_019057355.1 Promethearchaeota archaeon
AATAATAATCCACTAGTAAACTACATGTTTTCAATTGTTTTAATTTTATTTATAAAATTTTTCCCGCGAAAAAAGGGATTATTGTTTTCCTCCACAAAATTCACAAAATTGTGCCTTGTTATTGATTGAATATCCACATAAAGGACAATATTTGTTTTCAACACGCTCCATTGATGCGTTCATATTGGTGCTCACCATGTGTGAATTATCTTGAGTAAACGGTAAGTTTTGCGGCAACTTTATTAAGGGAATGAATTGATTACAATGAATACATTGCATTTTTCCTTTTTTACCCAATTTATAAGTTTTTCTTGGACCTAATTTTGTTAATTGTCCCATGCATTCAGCACACCATATTTTTTTACAAAGACTACAAGAAAAGAAATAATTGCCCCATTCATCAACAAAATATCTCTTGTTATTAGTATTTCTGCCGCAAATCACGCAATAATAAGGAGATTGTGGCCTATTTTTAGCATCCATTTATAACCCAACTATATTGATTAGTTTACAGATCTTATAAATTAAAGATTTATAAATTCTGTTTATTCGTTAATACGTCATATAGTTATAATTTATAACATTAAAAAGAAAGCATTAGATTCATTTTTAATGATTCTAATCTAATCCTTTATCGGTTCCAACATTGATATGATCCGATAAATAGTTGAACGTGAATGAAATGGTATATTTGGATCTTGTGAAAGATCATCTATATAATATATCACATTACTTGCAATCATTCCTGGAGTCTCACCTGTTTGACCAGATAATTCATTTATTGATCTTTGGGCGACTCTTTTAATATTTCTTGGAACAGATCGATCGTTTAGCATTCCTTGCATTAAATCGATTACATCTTGAAACGTTTTCTTAATAACTTCTTCACTAACTTTTGGCATTTTAGAGTTATTCACCTAAATTAAAGTAATTAGTAGACAATAATTTAACTGAGTAAATATTACTTAAAATTTAATTTTTTCCATTTTAATAATAACAATCTTAAAGCCTCAATTGATTGCTTAAAAAATACCAGAAATGGGGAATGCGAGAATATAAAATGGCTTTTCGATTTTATAATTTAAAATTAAACAGGAAGTGATTAATCTATTAAAGAATCTTTAATATCATCGTTTTTTAGCTCTCTATTGTTATTTTCAGATCAATATTTTTTTCCTATAAAATACTCACTTTCTCAAAGAATAGAAAAGGGATATTAATTTGTAAGTATTTTTATTAAAGGAAAAAAGATAATAAAAAAAAAGCAATAAATTGAACTAAAATAAGTTCATTAAGCAAGTTATTATTTTTAATAATCAATATGTAAAGGATTGTTTGAGAGCGATAAATGATTTAAAATTCGCTTCATTAACACCTTATTAAAATTTTTTAAAAAAAGGAAATCAAAATTTTCTTTTAGAATATTTACTAATACCCAGATCATTACTCAAAACACTGATTAAAACATGCTAAGGAATTTAAAAAAAATTTAATAAAAGTAGTTAACTTAGAAACTCAAGAATTTATATTTTTTAATATAACAATAGTCTTAAAAAATATTAACCATACTTATAAAAAATTAAAAAATGGGAATTAAAAATGTCATCTACAGAAAAAAAGTACATCTACACTTTTAAAGAAGGAAAGAAGGACATGAAATTTATTCTCGGGGGAAAAGGTGCCAATTTAGCAGAAATGACAAATTTAGGACTGGCAATTCCTCAAGGATTCACCATTTCCTGCCAAGCGTGCTTGGACTATTTTGATGATCCTGAAGGTTTTATTGAAAAAATAAGACTTGATGTCATGGAATACATAAAAAAGTTAGAAAATGAAACAGGAAAAACCTTTGGAGCTGATAAAAATGCCCTTTTAGTGAGTGTCAGGAGCGGTTCACCAGATTCCATGCCGGGAATGATGGACACGGTATTAAATCTAGGATTGAACGATAAAGCCGTCCTAGGTCTTGCCGAGGAAACTAAAAATGAACGATTCGCATATGACGCATATAGACGATTCATTCAAATGTTTGGCGATGTCGTAATGGGCGTTGAACTCGAACATTTTGAAGAAATTTTAAATAAATATAAAAAAGCCAAGGGTGAAGAAACTCTAGACACCGACTTAACAACAGAAGATCTTAAAAATATCATTCAAGATTATAAAGCATTGTATAAAAAACATATTGGAGAAGAATTTCCACAAGAACCGATCAAACAATTATTTTTAGCCATACGAGCCGTCTTTAATTCTTGGAACACGAAAAGAGCTGTAACATACAGAAAAATAAATAAAATTCCAAATTTTGGAACCGCGGTAAATGTCCAGTCAATGGTATTTGGAAATAAAGGATGGGACTCCGGAACAGGAGTTGCATTTACTAGAGATCCCTCAACAGGAGAAAAAATCAAATTTGGTGAATATCTTTCTAATGCTCAAGGAGAAGATGTTGTTGCTGGAATTCGCACCCCAAAAAAGCTTGATGATATGAAAGAAGAATTTCCAGAAATCTATACGGAATTGATAAACACGATGGATAATCTGGAAAAACACTATAAAGACATGCAAGATATCGAATTCACAATTGAGAATGGTAAACTGTATATCTTGCAAACCAGAAATGGAAAAAGGACACCGCAAGCTGCAATAAAGATAGCGGTTGATAGAGTAAAGGAAGGAATGATTACTAAAGAAGAAGCTCTTATGGCTGTAAATCCTAATATCGTCTCGAACTTGCTATTCAAGCACATTGATGAAAAAAAAGCCGACATGTCAAAACTAATTACACAAGGAATAAACGCATCCCCTGGAGCTGTAACGGGAAAAGTCATTTATGATGCTGATAAAACGGTTCAATTAGCCGAAAAGGGTGAAGACATTATTCTTGTTAGACCTCAAACCAAACCTGATGACATACATGGTTTATTTGCAGCAAAAGGTGTATTAACTCAATTTGGGGGAAAAACTTCTCATGCTGCAGTCGTAGCAAGGGGAATGGGAAAACCTGCAGTCGTTGGAGCACAAGCACTCTGTATTAATTTAGAAAAGAAACAATGTGATCTTGGAAGCATTTCAATTCAAGAGGGAGAAATAATCACCATCGATGGGGCGACGGGAAAAGTGTTTATGGGTGAAATTCCTTTAATTGATCCCGAAATAAAAGGTGAATTCCTTGAATTATTACAAATGGCAGATGAAATTAGAGCAATGGGTATAAGGGCTAACGCGGATACTCCAGAAGATGCAAAAAAAGCAATAGAATTTGGAGCAGAGGGTATTGGACTTTGTCGAACTGAACACATGTTCATGGCTCAAGAAAGGTTACCTGTTGTTCAACAAATGATAATGTCTGAAACTGATAGTGAAAGGCAGGAGGCCTTGGATAAAATATTACCCATGCAAAAAAGTGATTTTTATGAAATCTTTAAAATCATGAAAGATAAGCCCGTGACAATTCGATTATTAGACCCTCCATTACACGAATTTCTCCCTGAATTGGAAACTGTTTTATTAGAACACCAAGAACTCAAGCTTAAAGGAGGATCTAAAGATGAAATTGAATTAAAAGAGCAAGTAATAGCGAAAATTCGATCCTTATCTGAAGAAAATCCAATGATGGGCCTTCGTGGCTGTAGGCTAGGAATAACGTGGCCTCAAATAAATGAAATGCAAGTAAAAGCCATTTTTCAAGCAGCTTGTGAGCTTAAAAAGGATGGAATTAATGCAATTGTAGAAGTCATGATTCCCCTTATAGGAGACATAAACGAGCTAAAATTTATTAAGAAAGATTTAGTCAAAATAGCAGCTGAAACAATAGAAAGATATGGAGTAGAATTAGAATATAATTTTGGTACCATGATAGAAATACCTCGGGCGGCTTTAACAGCGGGGAAGATAGCCGAAGAAGCTGAATTCTTCTCATTTGGAACAAATGATTTAACTCAGATGACTTTTGGCTTTTCTCGAGATGATGCAGAGGGGAAATTCATTCCAATCTATTTAGAAAGTGGAATCATGAAAGATAATCCTTTTGAAATCTTGGATCAGGAAGGGGTCGGAAGATTAATGAAAATGGCAATCAAAGAGGGAAGAGGAACACGCCCTGATTTGAAGTGTGGGATATGCGGTGAGCACGGTGGAGAACCAAGTTCAGTAATTTTTGGTCATGATATCGGGTTGAATTATGTTTCTTGTTCACCTTTTAGACTTCCAATCGCAAGAATTGCAGCAGCTCAAGCTAATATTATAAATAAAAAATAAAATCTCCCTTCCTTTTTTTTCTAATTAATTATTAAAAATCTCTTAATTACAAGGAATTTAAATGATTTTAATAATTAATTAG
>DXJM01000295.1 GCA_019057355.1 Promethearchaeota archaeon
ATTGTTTATAATTTCATTCTTTAGCTTAAAAATATCCATTATTGATCACTCCCAAATAATCTATCCCAGGCTTCCAAAACAAGTCGCCGGGTCCGATATTCACCGAGTTGATTTAATTCAGTTTTAGCCAGACTATTGAAATGATCAAGGATATGATTTAGTTCATTTCGAGAGATTCCGTACAAATAAGCATAAATTGCATCAATTTCCTTTATAATATTTTCCCTTTCTTCTTCATCCCAAATAAAAGGATCACCATGAAATCCCCAATCTTCGGCATATCCTTGCATATCTTCAGATGTATAAACTAAGCGTAATACTTTCTCTGAGATAAAATCCTTAAAGCTAGAAAATAAAAATTGGCGATTGTATAAATCTAATGGGAGTATAGGTAGCTGATTTACTATAAAATTGTTAAGTGCTGTACCCCCTAGCTTCTGTCTTGTAATATAATCTAAAACTATGGAGTTGAAATTAGCAACCAAACAACTTGCTTCTTTTGCAGAAAACTCAGCTAAATCTAATATGATTATTGTGTTTCCAGCTGCATAAGGAGGTAAAAAAGAGAATATTGTTGTTCTATTATTGACCACACCGCCTGTTATTCCTCTATATCCTATTAACCATTTTTTCCCTTCAATATAGTTCATCACTTCTTTTTTATTTACCCAAAATCGTGGTTGAACGAAAAATTTTGGATTTTTGTGTTGTTCGACTGTGGTTATGATTGATGAACCTCTTTGTCCTCCAGTTCTGGACGGAATAGCGCATGCATATCTGTGATCATAAAAGTAAATCATTTTTGCTTCATACAGAGGAATGTATACTTCATTTTGTTTAATTAAAATATTTTTAATTCTCTCAAAATCTTTCAACTTAGATTCATCTTTAAATAGATGTGAATCATTTGTCATATGAAATATTGTTTGAAATTTCACTTTCCAATGATTTATGCCTTCTAATTGATTAACCAATATTGGTATCGTTTTATATATTTTTTTTGTTATTTCTGCATCATGATGATTTCTAAATAAAGGACAATTTTTTGTATTAGGATTTAAAAGCTTAAAATCTTCCTTTTTTAAATTAAAATATTTTTCTTGATCATCCAAATCTTCAGTGGACCATAGGCCAAAAGCAAAATCGCCAAAATTGATAGGCATATTTATTCCTGATAAAGTTAATAATGCAAACCGAAAGTTATGCATTAAGGCTGGGAAAAGCTTTTTTTCATTTTCGAAACCATATAGACATTTGATCTGCTGTGTCTGCACTAAATCCCAAAAAAAATCTTTCAGAGTATCATCTGTTGCAATTCCAGTGGGAACGATCATCCCGCAACTTCCTGTTTTATTGATTAAAGTTCTTTTTCTTTCTGCAAAAACTTGATATGTGTTTATATCACCTTTCCCTGTAAGTAAATATTGTTTAGAATGACGGAGATAATTACTTAATGACTCAGATTTCCTTTGTTGATCTAAAGCTTTTTTCGTTAACTCTTCATTCTTTTTGGCAGCAAGCTTAATTATTTTTTTCCGTTCATTCGCATTAGAAACATGCATAAGCTCCGGAATATAATTTTCAAAGAACTCTCTCTCTTGAAATTTAATCCTATCCCATGGCGGATTTCCAATTAAAACATCAAATCCATCTTTTTCAAAAACCTCAGGAAATTCCAATGGCCAGTGGAAAAAGCGATGTTCCAATGCTAATGCATTTGCATTCCCAACAAGCTGTCCATGAGCTGTGTTTGGATTTTTTAAAAATCCCATCAATTTATCATGAGTTGGAACGGCTGGATCATTCTCATCTATTAGCACATAAAAAAAAGCAGATGTCCAAATGTTGGCAGCAGTCCAATCATTCCACCACCTTCCTCCAGCTTTGATGTTTTCATAAAAATTACTTTTTTTCTTATAATCTTCGATGGCTTTATCAGAGGTCTCGGTAATTCTCTTGTTCCAACTTGAAAATTGTTCTAAGTCCTCCTGTATTTTCTTCTCTAAATTGAAATCCAGACTTAATTGCTTTTTATCCCATTCCTGGCGTTGCCTATGGTTTAAAGCTTTAATCTTCTTGGCAACCTCTTTATCATCTCCTGTCACTGGTTTGAATGAATCATCGGGAATTCCCTCAATCAGTCTTTTCATTTTGTCTAAACCGATCAGACTATTTCCGCATTTAATACGATGATCTAGAAATGTAAGAGGTAAATCACGATCATGTCCCTCGATCCATAGCGCGACCTTGCACAAATCCACTGCAAGAGTATTGAGGTCTACGCCGTATATACAGTGTCTTATAACATCTCTAATGGCTAAACGAAACTGTGGCGGAGTGGGCTGTTCCTCGCCTGTACGTATCTTGGCTAACTCTCTTCCGATTCTTCTTGCAACAGCTAGCAGAAAATGCCCTGATCCACTGGCCGGATCACAGACTTTAAGGGAGAGGAGAGCCTTTTCTTTTTCTTCAGTAGTTTTTGCTTTATTAAGCCTATCCTCCATAACAGGCATAAGAGCGCTTTTTATAAGCTCATTCACAAGTTCCGGCCGAGTATAATAAGAACCAGTTGATTTTCTTTCTGTTCCATATGTAAATTCAAATTTGAGCATACCGTTTTCGCTTTGAAATACTGGGTAGTATTCAAGGAGGCTTTCATAAACCGATCCGAGTTCTTCGACATCCAGATGGCCATAATTAATGCGTCTTGTTACTTTTTCAACTTTAAATATAGAGAGATGGGCAAAACCGTGAAGGAAGTCTTTGTTGTATAGAGAGGCATCTTCAAAATAGGATAAAGCATCGTCGCCAAATAAGTGACCACCTAAAGGAAAAACCCCAAGCTTTTGGCCAGTGTTTCTATCACTATAAAGACGAAACGTTTGCTTTACACTTTCCCAAATATCCCAATGCCGGTCTTCAATGTTAACCGGTCTTTCTACTTTTTGGCGCAGTCTCGAGATGCTGTAATTTTGGTCATAGATATGTCGGAAATGATCGTTCTGGGGATTTGGCCCAACAAGATTTCGTTCTTCTGAGACCATAAGGAATAAAAATCGGTAAATCAGGAGAAGTAGCCTCCGGTAATAATCCTGTGTTGAGATTTTACCTGACTTGATTTTATTTTTTAAAGCTTCATTATTTGGGTGATTCAAGAATCCATTTCCAAAGATCTTAAGAGCTTCCTCGACTCCGTCGCGGAGTCTTTCTCTGACACGGCCTCCTGCTTTAATGCCTTGCTGATAGTATTGTTCGAGGAAACATTCATGGGCGGTTTCTATTTTTTTGGGCCATCGGGTGCGGTGGACGATCCTATAGAAGAGTTGGAATTCTGAGAAATGTTCTCCATCCATCATTTGTTCGAGATCGAATTCCAGATAAGTAGGACGGCTCAAGCGTTCTGAGTCACGGAGGATGCGGAGTTTTTTGCCATTTGTGACGATCCCCCAAAGATGTTCAGTGCGGTTAAGGTATTCTTGGATGAGGGCGTGTGGAGAAATTCGGGGGCGGCCGGTAGGAGATCTTTTGTCTAAGTCGACATTGGCTCCTTCTATGTGTATTGGGAGGCCATCATCGCTTTCTCCGAGGCGGTGTGAGATAAAATAAGTTCTTCCTCCGAATTGTGCTGCCGATTTAGAGAAAGTTATTCCTTCGAATCCGAGGACCCGGAGAAGGGGGAGGATCCATTGTTCTCTTGTTTGAGAGGCACCTGTTTGGTCCGATGTGACTTTGCGCAGGCTGTGTTTAAAAGCCTCCCAGAAAGCTTTAGTATCAGCCCAGCAAGCTGCGATTTCATCAGTGAGGCGGACATTTTTATCCAGGGCGAAGTCTTTGGCTTTTTGTCCGATTGCCTCGCCTGAATAAATTTCTGATAAGATTTCGGCAGAAATTAGTGAGCCTTCGGATTGGATGGTTGTATACTTCACATGATCCTCTGATATCAGTTTATATATTCGGCATCAATCTTTCCTTCAAGAGTATTATTACTTAGCCAAAACGCTCCATTTATTTCTAATCTGCCTATCCATTTTTTTTTATTTTTAACACTCCCTATGATATTTTTCTCACCAGTTATAGTCCAAAATATTGACAGATTTTTATTTTCTAAGAAATTAATGAACTTATCTTTGAGTATCAAACAAGCGGTAGGTCCTAAAAGTCTTATGGAAGGATCATATGCAACAATATCTCCGTTGCTATCTTTGAATTCACCCTCAGTTTCCGCATGCTTCAATCCCATTTCATCACAAATCCATTTAGAAGGTAAAGTGATATGAATTGATTCATCATTCGAACAGTCCCGAGTGGCAATTTCTCTTAAATATCTATCAGTTGTTACTAATACTTTTTTAGGTAATTTTGTGCTATTCTTATCAGTCCATCCGTCTCTTCCGTGAAAATGAGTATTGAAATAAGTAAATGCTTTCGCCCAGGGATATTCATTAAGAAAAGTAATGTGAAATTGTCCATTCTCAGGCATGGATCTCTCTATAAAATTCTCTTCCTTAAGCCAATTGATTACAGTCTTACTTTCTG